>JBGSSS010000146.1:0-23765 GCA_041736895.1 Pirellulales bacterium | reverse complement strand
CAACCCGCCGGCGGGAATTTTGCAGCCGGTCAAATCGAGGATGCGCAACTGCTGCAGCGCGCCGAGTTCTTGCAATTCTGTTGATTCAACGTCGAAGTTATGCAATTGCAGCCGTTCGAGCGCCGTGCATTGCCGCAGCTTTGGCAGGATGTCTCCGAGCTTCAACTTGTCACGGTTAAAGTCATCGTAGAAGAGTCCCAATCGCCGCAACTCGCCGGGGTTTGGTAAATCGCGGAGCAGCAACTCGATGGTCAGGTCCGGTCCGTTTTCGTAAGGAGTATTTTCTTTGTAATACAAACCCGTAAGTTGATTGCCGATGTTCCAGCCGGCGAGCTTGAGTTCTTCATCTTCATAATGCAGCCAGAAGTTGGCATTATTCTTGAGCTTGACCATGTACTCCTGATGCGCCTGCTCGCGCTTCCAATACTTCACGCCGACGCCGAATACGATCAGAAAGATCGTGAGCGCGATTAACAGGAAGCGCAGCGAGAAGCGGGGGACGAGTCGCATAAGTAATGGATAATTGACAATTGATAATGAAATACGGCAGCGACTCTTCTAATTGTCCTTTGTTAATTCTCAAATCACTAAAAGACACTCCAGTACGGATCGTGTGATCGCGGATTCCAATGCTCGGACTGCCAACGCATGATAAAATCTCCTTGATACTCGGCGGGATAAATTTCTTGCCAAAAATCTTTTTCGTAAAAGAACCATTGGATCTGCGGAGACTGTTGCAGATAGGACGTGAGTTCACTCGCGAGGGCCTGGGGGATGTAAAACGTCTTCCCCCGATGTTCGATTTTTTTGCCCTCTTCATATTTTTTGTTTTCCGGGCTGTACGGTTTCTTTTCTAACCAAAGCATGCGCAAACGACTCAGGGATTTTAGCTGCGTGAGCATCGGCGCATTCACTTGCGAACAGTGCACCGCCAACGCTTCCAAACGCGGCACCGCTACGACCAGTTGTGGCCAGTCGATTTGAGAATCCTTGGTCACCCTCGTGAGGATCAGGTGTTTCAATGTCGGCAGTGCCCCGGGTTCGCACACCACCTTGGTGAAGTTGCAGTCGATGTCCAAGGTTTCCAAACAAGGAAAACGCCCCCAACCCGCGCGTGTCAAATACAGCTCCTGGGGTTTCAGATCGCCGTCTGGCTGTGGCTCTTCCGGCGTCGCGTCATCCAGAAAATAAGTGCCTTCGATTTTCAAAAACTTCAACCGCGGTAAGTTCAAACGGGTGAAATCATCGAGCAGGCCAAAGTTGCCGTCCAAATCCAACGTCTCCAAACTGGACAAGCGTTCCAGAAAACGCAAGTTCGCGTTCGTGAATCGGAATCCACCACGCAAATCCAAGATGCGCAACTGCGAAAAGTCACCCAGCCGCTGCAACTGTTGATCGCTGAGCTTGACATACGCCAGATGCAGCCGCTGGAGTGACCTCGCTTCCGCGAGTTTGTCAAGAAACGCCGGCAGCATCGGGAGCGTGTCTTCGTGGAACTGTTGGATCCCGAAGCCGCGCAGATCCCTCAAGGTCGGCACCTTGAGAAACGACTGAACCAACGCGGCGCTCGCACTCATATCGGCCACCAGTCCGGTGAGCTTCATCCCGATCGTGTACCCGCACAACGTGATGGGTTCCTCTTCGACAGCCCAGCCGGCAACGAGCAAGCGCTCGACGCTGGCCGTGTGTTGTTCGTACGCGCGCCAATACTTCACCCCCACGCCGAACACGATCAGAAAGATCGTGAGCGCGATTAAGAGGAAGCGTAGCGAGAAGCGGGGGACGATACGCATCAAAAATGCTCCCAGGGGGTGAACCCCTGGGCTTTGAAATTCCTGATCAGTGCAAATCAGTTTTCATCTGTGCGAATCAGTGGCAAAACTTTTTGACGTGTGGGCTGAAGCACACATTACGCCCGCCAATCCCGTTCCGCCCGCACGCGCATGCTATTCGCTTCGGCGTCGTTGATGAACTCTTCCTTGATCGGGTCGAACCGGAGCGGACGTTGCAATAGCCACGCGAACGACGCCGCGTGGCAGGCGATGTGCGAGCGGCGCATGACCGTCGAGTTGCAGATCGGCGCTTGCCGCGATTTGACGCAGTCCAGGAAATTGCGCGAGTGCTCGACGATGTCGGTCCCCCGCGGGCGGCTCCATTTGAGCTGCGGCAGCGCGCTCGCCAGCTTGTCGTTGCCCGCCGTGGGCGTGATGACGACCTCGCCCGCGTCACCCACTTCGACCGAGCCTTCGCTGCCGGCGAACCGCACGGGGCAGGTACCGAGCCGCGTGATGTAATGCGGGCTGCGGTCGCCGAACGCCGTCTTGAGAAAGTCCAGCACGACCTTGACCCCGCTGGCATAGGTGCAGGTGATCTTGTCCTCGCTCGCCACATATTCGATCGGCATCGTGTCGTCGGACTGGTTGGCGAACTGGCAGAGGTCGAGCGTGTGGGCACCCCAATCCAACAGCCGCGCGCCGCTATCGAAATCCCAGTACCCGCGCCAATCGCCGTTGACAACATACTTGGCGTTGTACGGCCGCCAGGGCGCGGTGCCGAGCCACATGTTCCAATCGATCTCGTCGCGCGGAGGCGTCGGCTCGCCGGGGAGCCACTCGCTGCGGAGATTGGGCTGGTAGTTGCTGGCGTAAAGCGTGTGCAGCTTGCCTAGCTTGCCGCTGCGGGCCAGTTCGACCGCGGCCGCGTATTGCGGCTGGCTGCGGCGCTGCGTGCCGGCTTGAAAGACGCGCTTCGTACGCTTCATGGTGTCGTCCAAACGCTGGCAAAGATCGATCGTCAACCCGCACGGCTTTTCGCTGTAAACATCCTTGCCCGCTTCGGCGGCCAGCATCGCGGCCGGCGCGTGCCAACGATCGCCCGTCGCAATCAGCACGGCGTCGATGTCCTTGCGCGCAAGCAAGTCGCGCAGATCGCGATACGTTTTGCAGTCCGAGTTGCCGTATTTTTCGTCGATCAGTTTCTTGCCCTCGTCGCGGCGCTTGGCCTGCACATCGGCCAGGGCTAGGCACTGGACATCCTGGTGATCGAGAAACTGTTTGAGATCATTCAAGCACCTCCGCCCAAACCCAATCACGCCGAGGGTGACGCGTTCGCTCGGCGGCGTCGCGCCATCGCGGCCAAGTGCCCGCGCGGGAATGATCGTCGGAAACGACAACGTGCTGGCGGCGAGGGCCGATTGAACGAGAAACTTGCGGCGCGAGGGCATGCGTGGGGCTCCGATGGGGATCACGGATTGGACGGATAGTACTGATTCTCGCTGATCATCGAGCAGAAGAAAAGCAAAAAATTCCCGTTTAGCGGCGACTCGAAGAGGAGCGTTTTTTGTCGCGAGTGGATGCATTATTTCTATGTGACGAGGAATCCATTTCAATAATCTGGTTTGGCTCCCTCCCCCTTGCGGGGAGGGCTGGGGAGGGGGTTCGTTGGGCAACAAACTTCAGAATTCAATAATACTACTTCTCAAGAAATTTTCGCTTTAATGATCGTTATTCTTAGTACCAACCCCCTCCCTAACCCTCCCCGCAAGGGGGAGGGGACCAGACAGAGTTTTGGGGAGAGCGTCGTTCGCTCTGATTGACGACGTTGTATTACGTTGCGGCACAGTCGCACCTACGCCCGCGTCCACTCCGTCCCGCCCGGCCGGTCTTCAAGCGTCACCCCGAATTCGGTCAGCTTCTTGCGCACCAGATCGGCCGTCGCAAAGTCCTTGTTCTTGCGGGCGTTCGCGCGGATCTCGATCACCAGACTCATCAGGTTCGCGACCAAGCCATCGTCGTTGCCGCCGGCCGCTTGCTGCGGTTCGCGGAAGACGCCGATCAGGTTCGACAACTCGCGGAACACGGCGCAACCAAGTTGCCACGCGGCCAACTTATCGGCAGCCGGCTTCGCGGCCTCGAACTTTTCATTGTCGGCGTACTTGTTGAGGACACGCAGCAGGTCGTACAAGCATGCCGTGCCGACGCCCGTGTTGAAGTCGTCGTCCATCGCTTCGAGATACTTCGTGCGGACCGCGGCGACTTCCTTCAAGAATTCGTTGCTTCCTTCGGAGGGCAGGGCGGCGTCGCCTTCCTTGCGCGTGCGCGGGAAGCTCAGCCCATAAAACGGCGTGCCGACGATCCGGTCGTAGCGCTTGAAGAACCGGTAAAACGCTTCGAGCGAGCGGCCAGTGTCGGCCAGCAGCTCGTCGCTGAATTGAATCGGGCTGCGATAGTGTGTCGCGAGGAGGAAGAACCGCACTGTCTCGGGCGCGTGCTTGGCGAAGAGTTCCTTGACGCTGGCGGCCCCTTTGCTGCCGGCGATTTTGTTCGCTTCTTGCGCCGATTGTTCGCTCGCGAGATCCGCTGAAGCCGGTGCCGCCGCGTCGCCATGTTTGCTGTGCGCGCCGCCGACTTTGCCCGCCTGACCTGCGGCTTGCATCAAGCCGTTGTGGAGCCAGTACCGCGCGAACGGCTTGCCCGTGCATGATTCGCTCTGCGCGAGTTCATTTTCATGATGCGGGAACATCAGATCGAGCCCGCCGCCGTGGATGTCGATCGAGTCGCCGAGGATCTTGCGGGCCATGGCCGAGCATTCGATGTGCCAACCAGGGCGACCTGGTCCCCACGGCGAATCCCACGCTGGTTCGCCCGGCTTGCTTCCTTTCCAGAGCGCGAAGTCGGCCGGGTGATGCTTGGCGTCCTTGGTCTCGGCGCGCGTGCCGGCGAGCATCTCGTCCAGGCTGCGATGACTCAGCTTGCCGTAGTCCGCGTCCTTGCAGCAATCGAAGTAGACATCGCCGTCCAACGGGTAGGCGTAACCCTTCTTGATCAGGTCGCCGATGATGTCCTGCATCTCCTTAATATGCTGCGTCGCGTACGGCGTTTGATCGATGCCGTCGGCGCCGACGCTGACGCCCATCGTGCGGAGGTTCTCGAAGTAGTCGTCGGTCATCTTCTTCGCGAGCGCCTCGACGGTCGTGTTGAGTTCGCGCGCCTTGTTGATGAGCTTGTCATCGACGTCGGTGATGTTCACGACCCACGTCGTCTTGTAGCCGAGGTACGTCAGGTAGCGCTTGACCGTATCAAAGATCACCGGCCCGACCATGTGTCCGATGTGCGCCGGCTTGTACACGGTCGGCCCGCAGAGGTACATCGAGACCTGATTCGGCACGACGGTGACGAACGGTTCTTTGGTGCGCGAGAGGGTGTTGTAGACGCGCAGCGTGGTCGAAGGGGCAGAGGCAGTCATAGCAGGTGCAGGAGCAGAGGCAGGTTTGGCAGTAGTCGCAGGCATGGGCAATTCCGTTTTAGCCCCCGGTCAATGACCGGGGGGATGTGAGAAAGAGGTCCGTCTCTTGGTATTAGTAGCCCGACGCGTCAGCGAGGGAGTGCTGTATCATTAGCAGCCCGCCGTGTCCGCCAGGGAATGCCTCTAACGATAGCAAATTGGCGGAAATTGGGGTAGATGAGTGGGTTTTGCTAGCAGAGTCGCATCATTCTAGCGGCTCGTTTAGAGACTCCGTGTCGATCACCCCATATTTCGAGTATATGATCACGATTTTTTTCGCGGGCCATTGTCTCGCGATTTCACGATACTCTTCTTCAGTCCCTAGCCCGTTGAAATTCGTTAACAAGAAGGTCGCCTTTTCCAGCGTTGGTTTTGCTAAAAGAGCTTTAATCCCGAGAGGGCTAAAATGACCTAACACACAGACTGATTCCAATTTTGGCATCCGGCTGATAAACGCCAAGGATTCATCATCGAGATAACAGTCGGCAGCGAAACTATAGTTGGGGCCGATCGCTAAATGCTCAAGGTTCGAGAAGAACGCGGAATCGAGCGAGGCGTTTTCAATTTTGCAATTCAGGCCACTTAGTTGCAGCCACTTGAGCTCGGGAATCTCTTTCAGAAATTGCAATCGTTCTCTTGTGGCTTCCTCTCGAACATCGACACCAATCAACCAAAGATTTTCAGGCGACCCAAAAGTAGTGTTTCCGACGATTCCGCGCAGCCAATTGGCTTGGGGTGAATTGGCATTGGGATGCAGCGAAAATTCTGTGCGCGGGGAATTCTGAAAATCGTACCGATTCAAAGATTTATCGCTGAAGAAAGATTCCGCCGGTACTTCAAGCTTGACCAGGGCATTCGTGATCCGACGATTTCGCGCGGCGAAATAGCCGATCACCAAGCAAATGATGCTGGTGGCGATGATGAGGGTCTTGAGCGAGTACCTGAAGAATCTGGATTTCAACCTTGACCCCAACTGGCGATTGTACGGAGTGAGTTTTCTAGCAGAGACTTGGTTGTTTAAGTCGTATCCGGAAAGCCTTCATACGCCACGGAAAATATTCCTGGTGCATAAAACGTTTTGACTTGAACATTCGGCAGTTCCTGGAGCAATTTCAGATCGATCAATTTGGTGAGATCGGATTTCGCCGTGGGATATGTCGTTTGATTCAGTTTTTGAATGTCGGGAATCGTCACGAAGGGCGAATGAAACAGCCGCTCGATGATTTGATAGAGCCGCGTGCTGCCCCCTTTCTCGGTGACCTTCTGGATCATCGACTCGCGAACTTCGCGCAACCGATCACAGCCGCGCAGCGTCTTGGTGACTTGTTCATGAGTTCCTTGGAGACAAAATTCGATCCAGTCATCCCAACGATTCTGGGTGCTCGTTTCAAAAAGTTTGCTGATGTAATCTGGTTTTCGCTTTTCAAAAAACTCGCTCAAATAGAGCCACGGTTTGGAAAGATTGCAGGCTTTCTGCAGCATCAACGAAAGCAGCATTCTCCCAACGCGTCCATTGCCGTCGGAAAAGGGATGAATCGTTTCAAATTGATAGTGAACGAGAAAGCACCTGACCAGGGCGTCGATTCCTTCATCCGCGCGGTGAATATACTGCTCCATCTCATTCAAGCAGGTGCCCAAGTGTTCGGGCGGCGGCGGGACGAAACGATGGTTGGTTCCGATGGCCACCTGGCCTTTGCGAAACTCGCCGGGTGTCTTGTCGTTGCCTCGAACACCTGTCATTAAGATGTGGTGGAGTTCTCTGATCATCCTCAAGGAGATTGGCAACGGCGATTGCTGAGCGTGATGCAGTGCGCGGCGATAATTGGTGATCTCTCGAAAATCATTGCGGCGTTCGGGTTGAGCGACTTCTTCATCATGCAGGTCAAACAGCAACAGTTCTTTTGCCGTGGCATAGGTCCCCTCCAATTCCGAGGACTTCAACGCTTCTCGATTCTCCATCGGCCGCAAGAGAATGCCCGGATTCGGTAGATTTCGCCCGATCCCTTCTAAGACACCCAGTTGAAGTTTGACCTCACTTAACAGGGGCCAAAGTCGTACCGGAAATTGCCATTTGATCGAGGGCAACGGATCAGGAACAAAGGCCCAGTCTGGCCCGTCGGGCAGAATGATTCGCACAGTTTTGCCTGGAGAATCAGTGGTAAAAGCGTTTTGATCCATAGCAGTTATTTTAGCAAAATCATGTCCGATTAAAATAAACCGCCAAATATTTTAATCAAAACGAGTTGATTAAAATCCGCTCTTAGAAATGCATCTAAAGTCCAATCCTTAAAGGGCTTATGGATTAAAGTGGCAGATTAATCGCCAATGCGACATATTTATGTAAGTCTAATCTGCATAGCAGTTTAAGCGATATCCATCCGTGCCGCGATGCGTCTGGAGTCCTCTGTTCTGGCCGCTGCGCGGCAAGGGCTTGCCGCAGCAATCCATGGCATCCGTCACTTCTTCGGTGCCTTCGCCGGTGGCTTGCCTTTGGCTCCCTTTTCCGCCTCTTTCGCGGCCCCCTCGGGATCGCGAATCTTCGCCACCAGCGCTCGAGTCTGTTCGTAGGCCCCCGGCGTGTATTGATGGCCGATGCGGGGCCAGGTTTTTAGTTCCACGTCGAACTCGAGCGACTTCAGGTCGGCGGCGAATTTCTTCGCGCCGTTGATCCGGTTGAGCTTCGCCCCCTTCGACGAAAACTCTTGATCTGCTTCGCCGCACGAGACGACGAACGGAATCCCCTTGGCCGCCGGGTTGATCTTGTCGGAAAGCGTAAAGTCTCCGATCTTTTTTTCCTCGCCGTCGAGGGTCGACCACGTTCCGCCCGAGTGCGCCGCGACGCCGGCGACTTTGTCGGGGTGCGCCATCGCGTAGCGATGGACGAACTGCGCGCCGCCGGAGAAGCCGTGCAGGATGACCCGCGACTGAATCGGCCAGACCTTGCCGACTTGTTCGATCAGCGCGTCGAGCTTCGCGGTGTGCGCGGGTCCGGCGACTTGATAATAGTCCTGGATCTCGGTGGGACGCTGGGCCTTGCGCGCGACGACGCCCGCGTCGATAAACGTGGGGCCGAGGACGATGACGTCGTCGAACTGCGACGCGAGTTTCGCTGCGCCGCCGGCACCTTGCCCCTCGCCGCCGACGCCATGCACGCCGATGACAAGCCAATACGTCTTGCCGGCCGTCGGCTTCGCGGTCGGCGCGTAGCCGTAGGCGGGCAGCCCGTCAGGATCGTCGAATTGGAATTCAACGGCGTGGGCCGTGGGCGCGGCGAGCCACAGGGCCAGTGTCAAACAGCAAGCGAGACGTGGGGACATCGCGGGTTATCCGGCGAAAGGCAGCGAGATGAAGTTGAAGTGTTGATTCTAACTTTCAACGCGGCAGCATGCCAGAAACGGCGAATTTTTGGCCCGGGGATAGAATTCTCCCCATTAGCCCACGTCAATGACGGGGGGAGCAGCGGGTAGCGCGACGTAAGATTTTCTACATCGCAAGATGTCGTGTGGCGACTCGCGAGTCCCGCATCGTTCCAATATCCTACCCCCCCGGTCATTGACCGGGGGCTAATGAAATGCCCGCCGATCCCATCGGCGGCTTTATTGAGTTAAGCCTGCAGTTCCGCGCCGTGCAGCGCTGGCATCTCTTGCTTGTATGGCTTCTTTGGCCGCGTGCAATTTGACTCCGGATTTCCTTCCGGCACCGTCTGCGCATCCTCGAACGTCCCCATCAACCGATCCCAGACATTAAAAAACAAGCCGAAATTTTTCCCAAAATCGGTGTGATGCGTGTCATGGTGCGTGACCGTGTTGAAGCCACGATACCAACCCGATTGAACGATCCAGCGCGGCACAATTTCGTAGCCACAGTGACCCGCCGTGTTGACCTGCGTGTCGTAAAACAAAAACGCGAAGAACACCACGGGATGCAGCGGCAGAAATATGACCAGGCCCATGATGCCCAGGTATTGGATCACCGCCTCGGCCGGTTGAAACGCATAAATAGACCACGGCGTCGGTGTCATCGAACGATGATGACCCGCATGCGTGTACTTGAACAGCGCCCGCGTATGCATCAGCCGATGCGTCCAATAAAAATACGTATCGTGAATGAACAAACAAAGCAGAAAGCTCACCGGCAGATACCACAATGGGTAATCTGTGAATTTTAGATAGATGCTTGTCTCGCCCGCGCGAAACATGCGCCACAAAATCGTCCCCATCATTGCGAATATCAAACAACTGACGAGCGAGAGCCGGATCTCGCGGCGAATTTGTCCGCGCGTGGGCGAGCGCGTCTTCTGCACGCGCAGCGACTCGTCGGCGGGCTTCCGCTGCCGCTGATAGCGCCAATAATACTGCCCGGCTGGAATCAAATAACCGGGCACGACGACGATGAACAGGATGATGAGAAATTGGATGATGATCATGCAGGGACAAGGTGCAAAATCCAAGCCAATTTGTCCAGAGATTCGAAGCGAAAAACCCGCAATCTTCACTTCTTTTTTTTGCAACGACGCGCGTAGCGGAAGAGCTTACCCAGAGCGATTAATTTAACGGAACTCGTGGATCGTAAAAGATTTCGAGTAGTAATCTGACTCGGATAAAAGCCCGTAGGCTCGTTGCGACACGACCCAGTAATAGGGCTCGATGACAAAGAGATCTAGTTCGGGCATTTTTTCAGGAATCACAACATACTCGGTGACTTCCTTAAGGCTTTTGAGATCGCGCCAATATTCGTATTTTGATTTTTCAAGATCGATCACCGAGAACAGATCAGGTGAAGTCGCGAAGTAGTAGTCCGCTAAAAAACCGCGCTCGCTATTAATGATCTTTGTTTCCCAAATTCGCAAGTTTCCTAGATTCAATTTCAGGAGAATCTTGTGAACTGCTTCATTAAAGCAAAGACCATTCAGACCAACATCGATGAATGGAGACAAATCCTCAGAGTTTTCAATCACTCCTACGGGCAAACTGGCAATATTGAGGAGAACTTTATCTGTCGGAAAATTGACTAATTGAAAATTATGATAAGTGTCGTCGTACGTATCATTCACGGGCCAGCAACCCGTGGTGCAGTCATCGGTGAACTTCAAGAGATAGTATTTTGAATTTGCTGGGTTCATTTTGTTGCGAGGGCTAGGACAGCAATTCCCGCCGATACCATCGGCGGCTTTATCATTTTAGCAGCTACTTTACTTCCCGATCGGCTCCACCGCCGCCGCGATCGAGACATCGAACATCTGCGCCTCGCCCGCATTCTCCGGTTGCATCGTGCGCCAGCGGCCGCTGCGGAAACGCAGCATCAGGTAGAACCCGAGGATGATGCCGTAGATGATCCCTAGCGACCACGGTCCGTAGATGCCCCACTCGGGTTTGAGCTTGGCGATTCCGTAGCCGCCGAAGACGACCAGTCCCCAACAGAGTGAAATCTGGACGCAGCTTGGCCAGAACGTATCCTTCACCCCGCGCAGCGCGCCGACGTAGATGATGAACATGGCGTCGAAGAGCTGAAAAATCGCACAAATGATCAACAGCCCGCCGCCGAGTTCGATCACCGCCGGATCATCGCTAAAGAGCTGCATCAGGTCGTTGCGCAAGACCAGATAAAACACACCGCAGGTCAGCATGTACGCCGTGGCGATCTTGAAACCCAGGTGCGCGCGGTGTTCGCTGACGTCGGGCTGACCCGCGCCGACATACCGCGCGACAAGCGCGGTGACGGCCGTGCTGAGTCCGAACGCCGGCATGAACGAGAGCTTCATGTATTGGAGCATGTAGTTGTTGGCCGCGAGCGCCGCGGGTCCAAACAGCGGCATCACCACGGCGAGAAAAATCGTCCACGCAACGACATCGCCCGTCGTTTGAAAACCCGAGGGCAAGCCGATGCGGAGCAGTTCGCGCATTTTCTGGCCGTCGAAGCGCCAGTCGAGCGTGTGAAACGCCGCGCGGATGGCGGGACTGAAGACCACGGCGGCGAGGATCAACAGTTCGATCAAGATCGCCGTGTTGGTACCCCACGCCGCGCCCGCGACGCCGAGTTTGGGACAGCCCCAGTTCCCGTAAATCAGCAGCCAGTTCACAAAAATATTGCCGACCATGCCGGCCGCGGCCGAATAGAGGACGATGTTGGGGCGATTCACGGCGAGCATGAACTGTCCGAGCGCCACGGCCAGCATTTTGACGACCAGCGCGTACATCGTGACGTTGAAGTAGTCGACCTCGAGCGGAATCAGTTCCGCTTTGTGGCCCATCCAGGCGAACAATTGCGGCGACCAAAAGATCGGCAGCGTCAGCAGCGCCGAGTAGCCAAGGCCGAACCAGATGCCTTGCCAAAGATACCGCCCGCAATCGCGCGGCCGATCCGCGCCGTACGCCGTGCTGACGAGCGCGTTGACGAGCATCAGGATGCCAAAGCCAAAGCTGATAAAACAAAACGTGACCATGCCGGCCGAGACCGCGGCCGAGGCCGCCGCGTCGCCGACCTTGGAAAGCATGTACGCATCGGTGAACTGCTCGACGGTGTATGACAGCATCTGCAAGACGGTCGGGATCGCGAGCGTGAGGATTTCACGCAGGGGGGATTGCTGCTTGTCGGACAGCAAAGCAATAGGCGACGACGTGGAAGCACTCATGCAGATACTCGGAGAATAACGGGATTCCAGCGCAGACAAGAGAGACTCAAATCCGAGTGCTGAGGTTCGTTATTCTATAATCAGAAATCCTGATTGTCTCGCAAAGCCAAGGGGATTTTCCCCTTGGATCTTTTTGCGTCGTCTTCATGGACACTCAATTTCCGATTTCCAAGTCCAAGCTCCTTCGCTAGCGTGGCGCAGGATGTTATGATCGACCGCGCGAAAATGTCGGAGTTAATTTCTCGGTTTACAGATCTTCTGGCAGGAGTGCGTCGCGCGAGCTATGCCAAACGCGTAGGATACTAACCGTCTGATCTTGAATTTCAAACACCAGACGATACTTAATCAAACGTTTCCAAATAACAACTGCCGAATCACTCGGTCGTGGCTTGTAAGTTCTGGGGCAAGCGGGCAGCGTTCGGGATTTTGCTGCAGCGTTTGCGCCTTCTCAAAGAGTTGCTTGGACCATTGATTGCCCGCTTTCATTACTTCCTGACGCGCAAACCACTCCAACACCTGAGCGATGTCAGTTTCCGCTTTGTCCGAAATTGAAATAGTAAATTTCACTCTCGATTATTCTCAATCAATGCCCGGATCTTTGAAACCGTATTTCACAGCTAAGGCACGGATCGCTGGTAATGCCGGTTTTACTCTCCCCGCGTCTACGTCGTCTAACCCTTCTTGAACGGCGGCGCGAAATGCTTCGCGTTCCGCTTGATCCGCGAGTTCGGCCATGCGTTGATACGCCGCGGCATCCTGCACGACGACTTCGGCTTTGCCATCGACGGTCAGCACCAACGGCGCGCCGGTCTCGTGCAGGTGCGCAAGATAGTCGCTGGTCTGGCGCGTGAAGTTCGACAGCGAATCGCTGCCCGTTTCGAGATTGAGCATGGGGACTTCCCAAAAAGTTCTATCATTCAGTGTGCTCTTCAATTGTAAATACTATCGAAAAACACTGCAATTTTCTCGCAAAGCCAAGGGGATTTTCCCCTTGGATCTGCGATTTCGATTTTCTCATGGACACTCAATCTCCGTCTTCCAAGTCCACGCTCCTTCGCTAGCGTGACGCAGGATGTAGTGATAGACCGCGCGAAAATGCCGCAGGTTTTCGACAGGCAGCGCACGAAAGCGTTTGGCCCAGAGCTTTGCCGCATAGCCGGCTTGATGCATCGCATGATACGCGTGGCCTTTGATTTCTCCTAAGACAGTTCTGACGGCGGCTGGCCGCAACTTCACGAGGAGATGCACATGCGTCGTTGCCGCGGCGATACAAAACAGAAATGCCTCGGACTCGGCGAACTTTGTCACGCATGCTTGTCCGTCAATCGCTCGTTCCGCCACAGTCAACTTGCGCGGCGGGAATTTCATGATCCGTTTCGCGTTTTCTCGAAACTCGACAAATGAACCCGGCAACGGCGGATTCTTGTAGTCACCTTGGACATGTACTCGATGATGCAACGCGCGAAACCCGCGCGGATCTCCGGGAAGCCACGAGCCGTACGTCGAGATGACGACGTGGAACCATTGCCTCCCGTCGCCGCGCTGCGGAGGGGATTGCATGAGATTGCCCTCTTGCGAATTGAAGAATACTCCAAGGGGGTGAACCCCTTGGCTTTGGATCATTTAGCGTGTCGGAACACTTTGTCAGCACGCACTTCACATAGAGTAACTCTTCTTAGAGAGCACTGCAATTTTCACGCAAAGCCAAGGGGATTTTCCCCTTGGATCGGCGTCTTCGATTTTTGATAGAGTTTACCATTCGCCGCTGACCTTCTTGCCGTTGCGGACGCGGAGCTTCAGCAGCTTGTCCATCCGCTCCTTGAGCGACGTCCATTCGCTGCTTGCTTTCGGCAGCGTCAGCTCGCGCGGGAATTCGCAGAGCCGGCCTTTGTCGTCGACCTGCACGAAGCCCATCAGGCCGTCCATCCACGGGCCGGTCTTGCTCCCTTCGCTCGGCACGCCGATGAAGCCGATGACCATGTACGCGCGTGTCACATGCAGCGGCAAGCCATGAATCTCGACGACCTGACCCACGTTGACCGGCCGATAACATTCCAGGTTCAGCACGCGCCGCAAGAGGACATTGGCCCCTTCGCCGACGGTGCGCGCGGCCGTGGCATACGCCGCTTCGAGGGCCAGTCGCAGCAACGACCCGGCGTAGAGCGTGCCATGATGATTGGCATCGACCGGAAGAATCAAACGATGAGAAATCGTCACGACAGACAAGCGAGTCATCCTTGAAACAAAGTCAATTCACGGAGGAATCTTTATTATGATTGCTCCGCGCGGACTCGGCCAGTCCAGTTGCGTAGCGAATGTCCAGACATCCCATTAGCCCCCGGTCAATGACCGGGGGAGTGTGACTTTGCACGAGATAGCACTTCGAGGATTGTAAGACATCGATCCTTGGAGCTGGAGAAATCTTCGTCGCTCAACACGCTGTTCCCCCCCGTCATTGACGGGGGGCTAAGAGCAACTCCTCCTGCCCATGCTCCATCTCGTACAGCGGCAGCTCCCAGCCTTGCTTCGCCAACAGCTTTGCTAACTCCGCACGGTTGCTGCGCTGGCTCGGGTCGCGGCGTTCGTCGCGCGGCTTGGGGTGATTCAGGATGATCCCGGCGATCGCGACCTCCGGAGCCAGCGCGCGGGCCGAGTGGAGCAGGGCAAGGACCTGGTGCATCACGCCAACGCGATTCGCCGCGACGACCAACAGCGTCAAATGCAGCGCGCGGGCCAGATCGAGCGAGTTCCAATTCGCGCTCAGCGGCGACAAGAGCCCGCCGGCCCCTTCGACCAGCACGATGTCACTCACCGCGTGCCACGGCTGCAAGCCCTCCATGAGCAAGTCCTCGTTCACCGCGGTTCCTTCTTCCGCGGCCGCAAGCGGCGGTGCCAGCGGCGCAAGGAAGCGCTGCGGACAAACCTCGCTCAATGTCAAAGGTCGCCCGGCCGCTTCCCAGAGCGCCTGCGCATCGTCGCTGATCGCTTGCCCGCAAGGATTCAACGCGCACCCACTCGCGACGGGCTTGTACACGCCGACGCGTTTCTTGTCGGCGACGAGCGCGCGGGCGAGCGCCGCGGTGACCGCTGTCTTGCCGACGTCGGTATCGGTGCCGGTAATGAAGTAGCCGTGCATGAGTTGAAAGCCCGCGGCGTAAGCCAGGGTGTCAAAAGCTGAATCAAGTGAAACTAGGAAGATGCCCCGGATGCGTGACGCAAGACTTTCGAATAGCTGCTTCACTGGAGAATCAAATTTCCAACATCGCGGCAACCACCCCCAATAACCTGGTTTGGCTCCCTCCCCCTTGCGCACGAGGGCTGGGGAGGGGGTTCTTGATGCCGCAAGATTTTCCATTGCCAAATACTACTCATCGGGGAATAGAATATCTTCACAACTCATCGTCAACGCTAGCCCCCCACCCTATCCCTCCCCCGCGGCGGGGGGAGGGGACCAGACCAGATTTTTTTGAGTATGCGCACGCTTTCAATTCTGCGGCGCTTGATACGGGTTGCCCGTGTCGGGAATCAGCGGCGCGATTTTCGGCGCTGGCTCTTGCGGCGGGGCCATGTTTCGGAGCGGCAACTTTTCCCAGAGCCAGTCCCGGCACGCGCGATCTTCTTCGGCTTCGGCAAAGACCCGCCGCGGCACGATCAGGGCCAGCGCCCCGCGCCGCCACAACGTGAAGCGCTGCGGTTCTTCGATCAGCGCATCGAGTTCGCTCCAGACACCATGATCGCGCTCGTACGGGTCGCGCTTCGCGTAACCCAACTCGTCCAAGGTGATCGTCGTTTCCACCGCCGGCTTCCTCTTGTTAACCCAGCGCTGCCAGTAGAAGAACACGATCAGCACGCCAATCGCATACATAAAGGTCAGCATCAGGTGGACGAAATTTTCTTGCATCGGCAACGTGCGCGGATCGACCCAGGGCTTGCCGAACATCAAAATCAACACCGTCACGCCCAAAAGGCTCAGCCGCAGCCGCCTCTTCCAAGGAGACTCGGGCGGCGGCTCGATCCCCGCTGGGAGCGTTTCGGGATACTGCTCGGCCAACAGCTTTTGCGCGGACGCGAACGCGTAATCTTCCAGTGTGTATTCACATCGCAACTCAAAGCGCGGCGGCGCGCCCAATTCGTCCGCCAGCGGCAAAAGCGCCTCCGGATTGGCCAGGCAGCGCGTGCGCGCTTGCTCGAACTCGCGGAGGAATGCTTCGTAATGCGCGTCACTCTCGAAACAAACCCTCGGCAGCAGCAGGTACGTATCGATAAAGCGCCGCTGCAATTTCAGGCAGATTCCCTCGGGCTGAAGCTTGACCCAACCCGGCGTCTTCCAGAAATGCAACGTGCGGCCATGCTTCTGCCGGCACTCAAGGCCCTCGGGCAAAACGGCATACTCGAAATCGGGCGTTTCGGCCGTGGTCGCGAGATAATTTCGCCGCTGGGCCGCGCGGGTCGTCGTCACCAGCCAGACAAACCAAAGCACGAGCGCGCCGACCGCGAGCCAGTGGTGTTGACTCGTGTGCCACCAGAGCAGCGGAGCGAACGGCAACGCGCCCAGGCCGAACAGCCACCAATTCCCCCGGCGATAAAATCCGTTCTCCGCCAACCGCCACACCGATTCGAGATTCTTGCCGCGATATTGAAGTCGGTAGCGGGTCATCGATGCGTCGCCGGATTGGAATGGAAAAAAGGTTCTCCGCAGGATACTCGAAAATCGTCTTGTTCTAAAGCAGAACCGCTTTGCTACACTGAGGCGCATGCGCTTCCGTCCCCGCTACTCGCTGCTCACGCTGCTCCTCCTCACGGCGCTCGTCGCCGGCGGGGTGAAGCTGTGGTACGGCCCGCATCATGTGATTGATCGGGATCAAGAGTCTTACGTCAAAGAGTATACATTTACTCGCGATTGGTCCGGCAATCGGATCATTCATGGACCACAGACGATTCGCTACGAGAAGTCGCCACAATGGCCGGTCAAAATCGTTGTGTTTTATTATCGTCATGGAGTCGATACGTATCAGCGGCGTGATATTGTGATTGATGCCAGCGCAAAAAAATATGGCGTGATTTTCGGTCTGCTGACGTATAAGAATAGGATCGAGTTGACAGCCGAGGAACGAGAAGAATTCGTACGCGCCGTGCAACAAGAAATCGAACGCTTGCGAGCTCAAGGCTATCACGAAGATGAAGATTATTTACTATGGACATCCGACTAATCAATGCGTCTCCGCCCCCGCTACTCGCTGCTCACACTGCTTATCCTCACGGCGCTCGTCGCTGGCGGCGTGAAACTCTGGCGCGGGCCGCATCGGCATGTGCATCGCGAGACTTTGGCGGATTGGCCAGGTGATGAACTGGAAGTGCAATACGACTATGTGCTGAATTGGAAATTCAACGAACAGAAACAAGGCGTACACCTGATCCGAGTTTGGGAGTCGCGCTTCGGTCCGAGCCCTAAGCATTCCGCAACGTTTTTTCAAATGTTTCGGAACGATGAGCCCGTGGGCAAGGGGCGAGCGGTCATGCTCTCGATTTGTGTGTTGGGCTTGGACCTATATGAAGTGGTTTATCGCTTTCAAGGGAGCGCGGAACTGACCCCAGCGGAAGAGGTGCTGCTTCAAGAAAGCATGCGCGACGAAGCCCGCCGCATCGATTCGACGGGTGAAAAAGTACAAATCTACGATCATCCTTACTTTCCCAATTGAGGATTCGCGGCGTGAAACATTTCCGCCCCCGCTATTCGCTGCTCACATTACTCCTGCTCACGGCGCTTGTCGCCGGCGGAGTGAAAATTTGGCGCGGGCCGCATCATGTAATTGAGTGGAACTCGGACAACACTATTGAGGACGAGTATACCTACACGCGCATTTGGCGCGGGGACAAGTTGCTGCAAGGGCCGCGGGTCTTGCGGTACTATCACCATGACGACAAGGTTCTCTTTTGTGTTAAAATCAAATATTACCTCCAAGGCATCAGGACCGAGCATGAGCAGGAAATCCTCGTGTATGGTGCGCAGACACCAACGTGGAGTGGCATGGAAATTTACCGGCAGAAACCTCTCGAACTGCCGCCCGCCGACAAAAGAATCTTCGCGGCGACCATTGCCGAGGAAGCAGCCAAAGTTCAAGCCTTGGGCTTGCAAGCCGAGCTTGTCAAATACGATGAGCTTGAATGAAATGCACAACTAGAGACAGACTAGTGGAGCTGATGATATCCAGTTGCACCTCGCCGGACGTTTTTACAAAACCCAAATGAAACTCCGCCCCCGCTATTCGCTGCTCACGCTGCTTCTGCTCACAGCGCTGGTCGCCGGCGGGGTGAAGCTCTGGCATGGGCCGCATCATGTCGTGGAGCCTGATCTTCCGAATTGGCAACAAGAATATTCCTACACACTCGATTGGCGCGGGAACCGGACGAAGCACGGACCGATCGTCAAACGTCGTTTTCAAGGCACGCAACTCGCATCGATTGCAATCGGCTATTTTCGATTAGGCGCGGATACCCGCTGGTCCTACATTGCCTGGATCAAAAATGTTTACACCGGTCCTGAGCGAATCGCCCGTAGTCACGAGCCGTGTCCGTTGTCGCCAGCAGAGTTGTCAGAGTTTCAGCAAGCACGCGATGAGGAACTACGGCAAATCGTCGAGACAGGCTTAGATTACGAAACGAAGTACGAAGGCATGTGGGCCTATTAAGCGGTGCAAGATTCGAGCGAAATGTTCGAAGCACCAAGAATTCTTTCGTAAAATCAAGCGCATGTCCCTCCGCCCCCGCTATTCGCTGCTCACACTGCTCCTACTCACGGCGCTCGTCGCCGGCGGAGTGAAGCTTTGGCATGGGCCGCAGCATGTGGCTTTGTTATTTCCTGATCCCGCTAGGGATCAAAGCCATTAGCCGGTGGTCGTTGCGCAGCAACGCCCACCGGAATGCAATACAATCAAATCGAGCATCCCGATAGGGATGCCAGCCACTTTTTCAATTGACGTGGGCTGGCACCCCTATCGGGGTACTCGATCGATCGCGTGTCGTGATCCGGTGGGCGAAGCTTTGCTTCGACCACCGGCTAATGGCAATGATCCCTCCGGGATCGATCAACGCTGATCCTTTCAGGAGATCAAATCACAGACTGATCTCGTTGGGATCAAAACATTGCTTCAGTCTTTTTGCAGTTCATCGTGATTCATCCGTTTCCGTCCCCGCTATTCGCTACTCCCGCGGGGATTGAACAGGAGCGAAAAAGGTGCAAGCATGCCCCACCCGCGATCTTGAAACGGCAAAGCGGGGGCGGCGTAGCTCCGTGCGCGGCGTATTCCGAGAGAAGCTAGGGAAGCTAGCGAAAAGGTGCCGCCTGCTTTTAGTAATCTGGCGCGGTTATGCCGTTCGTACCGATGGTTCCTATGTTAACGGCCTTGTCATCTTTGCCGATCACGGCGAGATGTCGGTCTGGCAATCTTTTTTTACGAGATTGGGTGCAGGCGCGTCCGTGCATCTCGAAGCACTTCTCTTCTCTAAGGATCGAATCGATGAATGCAATGCGAATCAAACGGCTATCCGCGCTGCTTGTTGCCGGGTGGAGCATGCTGGCAGCCAGTTCGGCTTTCGCTCAGCAACCGAACATGTACGGCCAAGCGATGTCACGCGCTCCGCTAACCTACAATCAGGGCATGGTCGATGATTCCTATCCGTACAACACCTACAGCTACGCAGGCGGCTGCGACAACTGTACCAGTCAAGGCGACAACCAAATGGGTTGCTGCGACGCCGCCACGGGGTGCTGCGATGACGGCTGCCAACCCTGCGCCCCCGCTTGGTCGATCCGGGCCGCGGCTGTGTTCATGAAACGCCAGAGTCCCAAATCGCGGGCGTTCATCACGGACTTCGGCAACGTGGTCTTCAATTACAATCAGTTCGAATTCGATTATCAGCCGGGCGCCGATATCAGCTTGATCCGGAATCTCGACTGCTGCAACGCCTTGGAAGTGCGGTATTTCGGCCTGTGGGACGTTGATGACAGCCGTCGCGTTGGTCCGATTACGTCGGGCAACAGTACGCTTATTATTAGTGGCGATTATGATTCCCAACTGCACAGCGGCGAAATCAATCACCGCTACATCTGCTGCGATTCGTGTCTGACGCTGCTGGGCGGCTTTCGCTACTTGAACTTGCGGGAACAATTCCACGGCAACCTCCTCAATCCAACAACTGCCGTCGATATCAATTCTCGAACGAGCAACGATCTGTACGGTTTCCAATTGGGTCTGGACGCCGTTGTGCTCGAAGGACCAAGCCGTCGCTTTCGGGTCAACGCCTTGGCCAAAGGGGGCGTCTATTACGCCCGCTCTGAAAATCTGGTGAGCGCCGCATTATTTGATCCTAACAATACTGCCGGTGGCAGCTTGTTCGGCAGCAATACCAATGCAGCCAACGGCGTGGCCTTCGTCGGCGAGCTCGGACTCCTAGGCAGCTATCAGGTGACCTGCAACACCTCGATCCAACTCGGATATCAACTGTTGTGGCTGCAAGATGTGGCGGTCGCTTCGGAGCAATTCATACAAGGCGGCCCCACCACGCAGGTCGATAACGGCGGCAGCGTGCTGTACCACGGCCTCAACTGTGGGGTGGTCATCAACTTCTAAGCGACGCTCCACGTGCGTCAGGGAAACCGGCCGCGAGTGTTTGAGATGGACCTCGTGTGCCGGCGGGCGACTCGGGTGATTTGCCGGATGACGCCGGGCGGGGACGCTCCGGCTAAGCATAAAAAAAGCGAAGGGCTGATCGCCCTTCGCTTTTTTTAGATACTTCTGCGGCTCGGCAGGAGCCTCGCCCTCCCAGAGATTGCACTAGAACGGGTCTGGACCTGGGGCCTTCTCTTCGGTCGTCATTGGCTTCTTGGCTTCGGTCTTATTCTCATCGCCGTTCTTCATGACGCTTGCGTCCTTCTTGTCGGCGTCATCGGCCAGCGTTGGCTTGCCGCTGGTTGTGCGCGGACTGGTTTCGATCGTCCGGCTGGTCGGCATCATCTCGCGGACTTCAATCGGATTGCCGAACGCGTCGAGCGGGATCTTGGTGACCACCGTGCGCGGGATCAAGTACGTCCGCACGATCGGCGTGCGGCGTTCGACCGTTTTCGGCTTGCGCACCGTTTGTTGTTCGGCGACCATCTTGCAAACTTGAACTTGGTACGGTTCGGTTTGCACTTCCTCGACGTAACGAGTTGTCTGCACCGGGATCTGTTTGACGATTTCTTCGGGCACGTACTTGCAGACCTGAATCGGAACTTGCTTCTCGACGCGTTCGGTCACGGTTTTGTAGGTCGTGACCGGAATCTTGCGCGTCATGACTTGCTGTTCCATGCGCATCGTTTGGACCGGGACTTGGCGAACTTGTTCTTCGGTGACCATCTTGGTGACTTGATACGGCACCTTTTGCACGACCTCTTGATCGACCATGCGCGTGATTTGGACCGGGACCTTGGTCACGACGGTGCGCGGCTGATACGACGTCTGCGGCACTTGGTACGCGACCACGTTCGGGTTCCAAGTATTCACCGTCGTGAGTTGCGATGGCCCTGGCTGCGTAATCCAACCCAAGCCGCCGCGTTGGTAGGACGGCAGACCCGTCTGCGGATTGCAGACATAGCCGCCGGGTGCCCAGCCGAGGCGCGTTTGCGGCGCGCCGGGGGCGCAGACTTGCTGCTGCGACATGTAGCCTTGGTCGGCGTAGCGCGTTTGATAGGTCGTGACGGCGTCGTAGGTGGTGGAGCATTCTTCGCGCTCGGAGCACTCCGTGACGGGGCGGCGGACGACGAAGCGTTGTTCGCGTTCACAAGTTTCCGTCATCGGCCGCGCGACGAGGTAGCGCTCTTCACGCATCGTCGTTTCGCAGACCGGCTTCTGGACGATGTATTGCTCTTCGCGTTCCGAGGTTTCGGGAACCTGCTTGACAACGTCGTAGCTCTCGTCGCGATAGGTCGTCTCGAAGACCGGTTTGTAGGTCACGGTCCGTTCTTCGCGCATCGACGTTTCGACGATCGGCTTGCGGACGGTGATCGAGCGTTCGCGGTTTTCCGTTTCCCAAACCGGTTTGTAGACGGTGACCGTCGATTCTTCGTATTCGGTGTCGTAGCTGACGCGGAAGGCGTTGAACTCTTGTTTGTCATACACCGTGCGCGATTCGAGCCGATAGCTAGGACCGCAAGCCACCGGCGCCGCTTGGCAGCAATCCGACGCATAGCCGGCCGAGTAGCCGACGCTGCTGGTGACCTGCGGCAAGTAGGCCGTTGGCGCCGCGGCCGTTTGACCGCAGCATTGCGCGCGGGCTGTCAGGATGCCCCAACCGGCTAGCGAAAAGAATCCGCCGGCGATGGCCAGCGACAAAGCGAGTCGTGTGCGAGTTGTGCGAGGTGTGAGTGACATAAACGGAAACCTTCGGATGTGTGTGCGAGTGCGCAACAGGTGCCTATCGTGTGGAAGCGAAGGCCAGTGAAAAGTGCTACGGCGAAAAGTGCTACTGCGAAGAGACCAACAAAAAAGGGAATCGTAGGCCAACAGTGCAACAGTTGTGCCTCTGCCAAAAAGGACACTGACTGCCAAACCCTTGGCCAACGATTCCCGATCCCTGGGCTGCGCAGCCACTCGAAAGCGTCTACGCAGATTCCATCAATGCAATGTGGACCCGAATTGGCCTTTTGGCAAACAAGAATTTTGCTCGCAGGCGAAAGTCGTCTTGTAGCTCCATGATAGATAGAGAGTTACGTCGCAGAAAATAATTTGAAGATTTTTTGCAACATTGCCGACAAGGGAGCGGCCAAGTGTCTAAGTCGTGTGCTAGCAAGGACTTAATCCGCAGGGTTTGCCCAATCGCTACATTCGGAAGCAAGGAAGGAGTGCAAAATTCGGCGGCAATAAAGGGGCAATTTTTACAAAGCCGGGGGTTGATTTTGTGCCAGGAGATTGTGTGTACTGGTGTTCACTATTCGTGATTGCTAGCACACACCTCCTGAGGGCAATTTCATGACCGCGCCGCGACCCGTCCGCCGCCGAATTTCACCCGCCAACGAGGCTCCAAAATCCTCCCCCGCGGAGCCGCCGACAGCGCCGCAGCCTAACGATCGCACGCGTCCCGCACGCCGCGACAACCCCGACACGCCGCCGTCGAAGTCTCCTTTGCCAAACCACTGGCGCGTGCATCAGCCGCGCAGTTACACGACCTCCGAGATTCCAGAGCGTCGCCGCCGTGCGCGCAAGAACGAATCGCCATCGTCCGCGCAGCCATCGTTCGAAGAGCTTGATCGCTGGGACGAGGAATGGCGCGGCGAGTGGGATCGCGGCGACATTGACGACAGCGCGGCGTATGAGGAAGAGCTGGACGTCGCCGAACAAACCCGCGACGTCGAATGGCTGCTCGACGCGCTCGATGCGCTCGACGACACCGGCAGCGATGATGACGATTTCGATTGGGAAGAATAAAAGCCCGCGGCGTTAGCCAGGGCGTCATGTTTTGTAGCCAGTAGCGTTAGCGAGGGCGACAAGAATGTGGCAGCCCGACGCGTAAGCGAGGGAGTGGAGAAGCAATGCCAATGCCGTTTGAACAGAAGGCAGCAAAGGAAGCAAAGAAAGGCAAAGCGACTTCGACAGCAGAGGCGAGGACAGAACGGCATTCAATTGTCAATTATCCATTGTCAATTGTCCATTACTGATAACGCTCCTCTTCGAGTCGCCGCTAAACGATCGTCAAGAAGTCTTTCCCCAATCCCCAATCCCTTCCGCAAATGATCGACCGACAAATCATCATCGAAGCCGCGCGGTTGCTGCTCGCGCGGGAATTGAGCCAGCGGCAGATCGCCGCGCGGCTCGGG
>JBGSSS010000094.1:0-7221 GCA_041736895.1 Pirellulales bacterium | reverse complement strand
CTCGACGCTGACGCTGGCTGTTGCATTGCCCAAGGGCGACCGGCAGAAATGGCTCGTTGAGAAATGCGTCGAACTCGGCGTCACGAAATTGGTCCCATTGTTGACAGCGCGCGTGGTCGCACAGCCCGTCGAGAGCGCGCTCGCGCGTTTAAAACGCGCGGTGATCGAAGCGAGCAAGCAATCGGGCCAATTACGGCTCCTGGAAATTACCGACCCGCGGGCGTGGCATGAGTATGTGCGCGAACCGGCAGCGCCGGGCGTTGTGCGCTGCGTCGCGCAGCCGCAGCGTGCGCCCGAGACACATGAATTGCTCGCCGAGGTACCATTAACGGAACAAACAGCGCTGTGGAAAACATCCCGCGATTGGTTGCAGCCGGCTTCGCATCGAATCGCCGCGATCGGACCCGAGGGGGGATTCACGACGGCCGAACTCCGCGCGGCGCTTGACGCCGGGTGGCATTTGCTCGACCTTGGTGCGGGCATCCTTCGCGTTGAAACAGCGGCGCTGACGATCGCGGCGTGGCAATTAGCCCCCGGTCAATGACCGGGGGGACAGCGGCTGGAACGAAGAAGACTTTCGATTTCAGGAAGCGGCGTCAAACGAAGTTCTGCACGAAACAGATGGCGGAGTCTTGCTCCCCCCGGTCATTGACCGGGGGCTAATATTAGCAACTATCATTACATTATGATTTTCTTTTTCATGTTCATTGCGCCGGCGCTGGTTTACATTTTCGACGGCATTGTCGTCGCGCTGTTAATCTCCGCGCTGGGGAACGAGGAACTCGACGCGGTCAGTTTGTTTGCCTTCGGCGTCGCGACGGCCCTGGGGTCGTTGTTTTTCGATCTGATGATGGAGCACCAATTTGGGCTGCCGGGGTTTTTCAGCGCCTGCCTCGTCACGGCGCTGACGCTAGGCGCGGCGCTCAAATTGATCTGGGATATCGAACTCAAACGTCTTGCGTTGATTTGTATTTTCTTCTGCGCGTATCATTTCGGCGCGATCCGCATGGTCTGGCTCTAGCGAGATTTTCACGCTCAGCAACCCATCCGCTTGCGGCTTAGCAATTCCTCCGCGTGACTTCGCTAGCACTTTTCCGCCTTGCTGGCGCAATCATTCTTCGAGTACGATTCGCCCCCACGGACTCCGCATTGAATTCTGTCTGGGGCGACTTGCGCTATGGACATTGCTGTTCTGATCTCCGCATACAACAACGCGCCGCTGTTGCGGCGTTGTTTGCTCGCGCTCACCGTGCAAACCGATCCGCGTTTTCAGATCGTCATCGCCGACGATGGCTCGGACGAATCAGTGCGGCTGTTGCTCGCGCGGCCCGAGTTTCGTGCGCTCGCGATCGAACATCACTGGCAAGAGGACATCGGCTTTCGCAAGGCGCGGATCCTGAACCGCGCGCTCGGTGCGATGCAGGCTGATTATGTGATCCTGACCGACGCCGATTGCCTGCCGCGCAACGACTTCATCGCCCAGCATCGCGCAATCGCGCGGCCCGGCACGTTCGTCTCGGGCGGGCTCGTGAACATTCCGATCCCCGTGCATCAGCAGTTCACGGACGACGACCTACTCACGCAGCGTGTCTTCGATGTGAACTTTCTCACGCAGTTGGATCCGACCTTGCGCAAACAGCAGCGCCGGTTGGCGCGGCCAAATCGTTGGACGGGGCTCTTGAATTTGCTTAGCTATCGCCGCGCCGCGCTGCGCGGGAACAACGCCGCGATTTGGCGCAGCGATCTATTGGCGATCAACGGCTTCGACGAAGGCTTCACCGCCTACGGCTCCGAGGACCGCGACCTGGGTCTGCGGCTGACCAACCACGGCTGCCGAGGGCGGACGCTCAAGTACTCGGTCCTGGCGTTGCACATGGACCACCAGCGGCCGTACCTCGATCCGGCCGCCAAGCGCGCTAATCGCAAGCTCACCAAACAACGCTTCTGGTCCGGCCAAGCCTGGGTCAACGACGGCATCAACAAAGCGGCGTAGCATTAAAAGCCCGAGGCGTTAGCCAGGGCGTCAAGGAATTATGAACAGGAGCCAGCATAGACAGCAGAAAAATACAAAAACGAGATTGAACAGAAGGCAGCAAAGATAGCAAAGAAAATGCAAATACAGTTTCGACAGAAGCAAACGAAGGGAATGAAGAAAGCCCTGAGCCGGGGATTTGAGTCCCCGGTTAAAGGACGCAGGACACTAAATTTCAGAGCGAACCGTTTGCGGCACTCAACAACTTTTCCACAGGATCTTGCTAGCACAAGGAAATTCATAAACGCCTCCAGAAACGATTTTGAACGCGCTAAATTTTGAGTCGATTGACTAGAAACAGGGGCAATTCCGGGGATTCCGCAAGGAGCGAGGTCCGCCATGAGGAGGTCTTTGCGAAGGTGCAAAGTTTTCACTCCTTGTCCCTCCTGAAATGCCGCGAATCCCCCCGTTCGGCTGATGGACTGGCCCGCGGAAATGCGTCAAAATACCCAACCAGGAGGTTCTGCTCCGAG
This sequence comes from Pirellulales bacterium, assembly GCA_041736895.1. Taxonomy (GTDB): domain Bacteria; phylum Planctomycetota; class Planctomycetia; order Pirellulales; family JALHPA01; genus JANRLT01. The sequence continues at coordinate 4,716 of JBGSSS010000094.1, read as the reverse complement.
TTTGTCGTCTTTTTCTTGTCACGTATGTCCCGTCCCTCGAAATGGTTTGTCGTTCGCCAAGTGGAGCAGCCCGCCGTTGCGGTGGCGCGGCGCTGTTGGCGGAATCGGCTGCGCCATGTTTGGCGGATGTTGCGCGCAGCGTCGTTTCATGACATCGATCAGTTGGAGGCGGTGCATCAACTGCGCGTCGCCACGCGCCGCGCGAGCACGGCGCTCGACATGTTCGAGCCGCTGACCGCCGCGCTAGCGCCCTCCGCCGCGAGCGAAGACCGCGTCTGGGTCGCCAAGCAACTGAAAAAACTCCGCCGCGCCGCGGGTGAAGCGCGCGATGCGGACGTCCTGCGCCAGTACTACCAGCGCGTCGAAGCGAAAGATCAACCGCCGCGCAAGTTAGCACGCTTGCTCGATGAGCGCAGCAAGACCACTCGCAAGCCGGTCCGGAAACTGCTCGACAAACTCCGCCGCAAAAAATTCCCCGCCCGGGTGCAAGCGATGCTGCGTGAGCTGCGTGTCAAAGAAAACGCGACGCCAAGTTTTCGTGACTTCGCCCGCGAGACGGTGTGCCGGCTGTGGCAAACCTACGCCGCGACGGCGCAAGCCGACATGCACGACATCGATAAGCTACACGAGTTCCGGATCGAAACGAAAGAATTTCGTTACACGCTCGAGTTGTTCGTCAGTGCGCTGCCCGAGGGTTTGAGCGACTCGTTTTATGCGAAGGTCTCGGAACTGCAGGAATCGCTCGGCACGATCAATGATCACGCCGTGGCGATCGACTATTGGAGCAGTCAACAAGAATCGCTCGACAGGAAGAAAACGCGAGCGTGGTTGAACCGCGAGTTGCCGCAGCGCGCGGCAGCGCTGCAGTTGGCGCACGAAAAGTTCCTCGCTAGCTGGCCGCACCAATGGGCGGCACTGGTCAAGGAATGGCAGACGCTGGCACTCGAGGCACCGAGCTTGCCCTGCGCCGCAGAACCAACGATCGTCGATGCGTCCGCGGCGAGCGAACTGGAAGTGGCCAAGCCCGAAGCCGCGGCTTCTGAACCGGCGGAAGCGCCGCATTTCCCGTCGTATCCGCACTTGCCGACGATGACCTGGCCCGAAGCGGCGACGCCGCTGCCGTGGCAGACGGGTTGATTCATCTGTAGCTGAGGTCGTGAGACCTCAGATGTCTTAGGACGCGTTCTTTTTGCTCAAAAAAAGTCTGAAGTCTCACGACTTCCGCTACTAAAAATCGCTCGCTTTTACTTTACAATTCAACAGCCGAGGACTTCTGTCCCCGGCTGAGTTTTTTTATTCACGAGTCAACACCCGATGCCCAACTATCAAGTCCTCATCACCGATTACGCCTGGCCGGATCTCGAGATCGAACGCGGAATTCTCGCCAAGATCGGCGCCGAAGTCATCTTGCCGCCCGACACCACGCCTGCGACACTCGCGCGCGTTGCCGCGCCGGTCGATGCGATCATGACCAACTGGGCCAAGGTTCCGGCCGAGGTCATCGCGGCGGCGACGAATTGCAAGATCGTCGCGCGGCTCGGCATTGGGCTGGACAACATCGACGTCGCCGCCTGCACCGCGCGGGGGATTCCAGTCACCAATGTGCCGGACTACTGCTTGATCGAAGTCGCCGAGCATACGCTCGCGCTGGTGTTCGGACTCGCGCGCAAGATCGGCTGGTATCATCAAGCGACGCAGAGCGGCTCGTACCAATTGCAGTCCGGGCCCAAGATGTTTCGGATGCAAGGCCAGACGCTCGGCCTCATCGGCTACGGCAACATCGGCCAGCTCGTCGCTGCAAAGGCGCTCGCGTTGGGACTCAAGGTCCTCGTCTACAATCGTAGCATCAAACCCGCACCGGCCGGCGTGACGTTTGTCTCGCTCGACGAACTGCTCGCGAACAGCGATTACATCTCGCTGCATGTGCCGATGTCGCCGGAAACCAAACACATCATGAACGCCGCGGTATTCGCCAAGATGAAGCCAACGGCGTACGTCATCAATACGTCGCGCGGCGGCTTGATCGATCACGCGGCATTGGCCGTCGCATTGGAGAAGGGTCAACTCGCCGGCGCAGGGCTCGACGTCCAAGACCCCGAGCCGCCGAACCTCGGCCAAGCGCCGTACAACGACCCGCGCGTGATCGTCACGCCGCACGCGGCGTTCGTCTCGCAGGAATCGCTAGAAAATCTCCGCCGCCGCACCGCGCAGCAAGTCGCGGATCAACTGACGGGGAAGCAGCCGGAGAATATCAGGAATGGGATGTAAAGTAGGCAACTTGCTCTGCAAGTTGCAATTCCGACTTGCAGAGCAAGTCGGCTACTCTACTTCTCGTCCTTGAGGCCGAGGCGTGTCAGCCAACGTCCGCGGGCGGCCGGTTTTTCGCCGGGCTTCGTGTCGCTGGCCGCGGTTGTTTGCTGCGACGCTTGTTTGTCGAGCGAGTGCTGTTTTTCCATTAGCTCCGTCCGTTCGCGGGCGAGCCGCGCGCGTTCCAGCGAGATATCGATTTCGGCCTGGCGGAGTTTTTCTCGCCATTCTTCTTGCGCGTGCTGCAGGCGTTCGCGTTCTTGCAGGATCAGTTCGTCGTGATCCATGATCTGCGCGATGGCCGCGGCGCCGACGGCCAGTTCGCCGACCTGGTTGCTTTGTTGTTCAAGCAGTTCGCGGAGGTCCGAAATTTCGCGGTCCTTGGCCGCGACGAGTTCGTCGGTGCGGCGGAGCGTCGCTTCGATCTCGCGGCGGTCGCCCGGTTCAAGGCCGCTGTCTTGCGATTCGAGCTGCGCGAGCATCTTTTGCTTCATCGCCTCCCAGCCGCCGCCGGTGTCGTGCGAAACCGCGCTGCCGCCGCCGCTGCGGCGCGCCTTGTCCAGGTTCGCTTCCAGCTCGGCGTTCTTGCGTTTCAGGCTGCGGACATCTTCGATCGCCAGATCCATGCGCTTTTGCAGATCGGCAATCCGCTGCGGATCTTCTTCGCAGGCCGCTTGCTGCGTGAGCTTCTCTTCGGCCAGGTGCGCGTGCTGTTCCGCTTCGGCCAGTTTCGCCGCGAGCCCGTCGCGTTCGGCTTCGAGCGCGCGGAGCTGCGCGGCCTGCGTTTGCGAGCCGGCTTGATTGAGTTCCGCGTCGCGAAGTTTCGCGAGAAGCCCTTGATGCTCGCTGCGCATCTGCTCCAACTCGGCCAAGAGGCCGCCGTTGGACATGTCGTTGGATTGTTGATTCGATGCCTGCTTCGCCGCATCAGCTTCGAGCGCGGCGATGCGTTGCAGCAACTCCGCCCGCTCGGCCGTCCATTGGACGTCGTGCTGTGTCACGGCCAACTGATCCGCGGCAAGCGAGCCGCACGATGCGGCAAGCTGCGCTTCGCGGGCGAGCAGTTCCGCTTCCTTCGCCGCGAGCGCGGATTCCTTGGCGGCGAACGACGCTCGTTCCTGATCCAGGGCCAATTGCTCCTGGTGGAACTGGGCGAGGTGCTGCTGTTGTTCGAGGCGCGCGGCTTGCAGTTCGGCGGCGCGTGTTTGCTCGGCGGCGCAGAGTTCTTGCCAATGCCGCAGCGCGGCCGACAGTTCCTCTTGCGTCGTGCGCAGAGCCGCCAGTTGTTGTTCGTGCTGTTGTTGCCGCAGTGCCGTCTGCTGTTGGAGAGCGGTTTGGGCTCGCTCGCTTTCGCGCTCGAGCGTTTCGCGGAAGATTTCGAGCTCTTGCCGCTCTTCGCGGAATGTCGCCGCTTGCAGTTTGCGCTGCGCGGCAAACGCCGCCGCAATCCGCTGCCGCTGGGCCAGCGTGTCTTCGACGGCCTGATTCAGGTGTTCATTCCGTTCGGCCAGATGCTGCTCGCGTACCGTCAGCCGCGCTTCCCGCGCGGCCAGGTTCTGCGACTCGGTCAGCAGCTCTGCACGCTCGCGGGCGAGTGCCTCTTCGCGCGCGTCGAATTCGGCGACGCGCTGCTCGCCTTGTTCGACTTCGGTTTGCCGCCGGGTGAGCTCCTCGGACCATTCTTGGAGTTGGGTGGCCGTGGCTTCTTCGGCCTTGGCCAGTTCGCGTTCTTGCGACTTGAGTTCGTCTTGCTGCGCGGCCAGCGCCGCACGTTCTTCATCCATTTCGGCCAGTAGCTCGCCGCGAATTGTTTCGCTGAGCAGGGCCAATTCGTGGCTGAGACGCTCCTCGAGACCCGTCAGATGATCCTGTTGGCGCGCAAGCAGATCCGTCATCACGGGCCGCTGTTCCGCGAGGAATGCGCTCCAGTGATCCTGGGCCGGAGGACCGGCGCGATCTGTGCCTGGATTACCAGGTCGATCGCCAGCCTGCGCGGCTGGATTATCGGGGGTGAGGGGTTGGGACGACATCGATGATCGGCGAGCGAACGCGGGGGGCTAGCAGTGTTCTCTCGCGACAGAACACTCCCCCAGGGAACGTGTAGAAACACGATCCTCCGCAATGCTATACGCCAAAAAAGAAGGGGAAGCAAACTCCGCGGCCTGAAGAGTCCGGCTGTAGCGCTGGAATCGATTCTGCGGGGGCGATCTTCCTAATAGAAATCCCGTTTGGTCCCCTCCCCTTGATGGGGAGGTTTATGGAGGGGTGATGAGCGATGGCAATCCTGGGTTTATCAGAAATTTTGGAAGAAGTTTGTTTATCACAATCGGAGTCTTGCGTAACACAAACCCCCTCCCCAGCCCTCCCCGCAAGGGGGAGGGGGCCAGACAGGTTTCTTTTATTGACCGC
>JBGSSS010000215.1:0-29098 GCA_041736895.1 Pirellulales bacterium | reverse complement strand
GCTTCGGCCAAATGGACCATGCCAATCCACCACTGGAAGGAGGCCCTCAACCACTTCGCCGTCCTCTACGAAGGAAGATTGCCAGTCGCCTAAGCAAATCACAGACCCTGCGACACTGACACAAAAGAATTTACAGGCCCGGGCGTGTCGAGTAGAATCAATCGATCAAAGAATTTCTGCAGCCTAGGAATTTCGCTCAGCTTGGTAAAACGCAATACTTCAAATTTCACTGGTTCAATCAAATATGTGTCTGGGGCCAGCAAATGTGGCAAGATAAATTGTTTTATTTTTGCGGGTGCTTTTACCCGGCTGAAATCAATCCAGAGATTACTATCAACGACAGTAGCCACTAATTACTCCCAGTTTCTTAGATATTCTTCAGCCTGAGCTTTGTCCCTGGCACGTTCCCTTTCAAAAGCTTCGTGATCAATATCAACGCTCCATTCACCAGTCAAAAACTTCTCTGCGATCCGTTTCCTTTCTTCGAGCATCTCGCTATCGACTGGTGGAAGTGGATATACACGCGTCGGTGACTCCAAGGCCTTACGCAAAATTGCAACCACGGTGTCTTCAGCGCTTCTTCCCTCGACCGCCGCACGGCGCTCGATTTCCTGTACAACATCATCCGGTAGTTCGATCATTTTTGACATACTACTATTTTCTTGCGACAAGGTTGCTTAGTCAAGCAACTTCTTACCGGATCACCGGAAACCCCGTCGCAGCACTATTCACCGGTGCGGTCGGTTGAATGCCATTCGGATTGTAAGGCTGGTTCGACGCGGGGTAGCGAGGGTTGGCGTTGTTGACCGCAGGCGATGGTGGCCAACCGGCGTGTGGTTGCGTGGTGTTCGGCTGGTTGTTGGTGGCGAGGGGGGCAGTTGTCGTGTTGGTGCCGGGTGCGGCGAAAAGCGGCGTGTTGTTTGTTGGCATGTTCGGCTGAGCCAAATTCTGCAGCGCTGGCGCTGGTGCTGTAGGTGGCGGTACTGTTGGAGCACGGCCGAGGGGGCGAATTGTAAGATCGTCGAGCAAGACCTCGCCGTAGCCAGTCAACGCAATCGTCAGTGACACCGGCTCATCGCTGGTCGCGATGCGGTAGAGCACAAACTCTTCCCAACCGCGCGTCACCCCGATCCGTTCGGCCAGTTCTTCACCGCCGAGCGAATCGATCATCATCACGCCATCGACGCTGCCGGAGATCGGCTGCGCGACCTTGATCCGCCCTCGGAAACAGAGCCACTCGCCTGTTCGCCCCGGAATCGGCGGCGTGGTGATCCAAAGCGGCGGCGTTTCGAGCATCGCCGTGGTGCCGGGTTTCCCCGCAGCGTCTTTGGGCGCCGCGACTTGCAACCGCAGGCAGTTGCCCGTGGTCGATTCGTCGTCGCGCGTGACATCAATGGCGCAGCGAATGATCGTCGATTGGCCGGTTTGCGGCGATTGACCATGCCGCCAGCCGGTTTGGGCAAGGCCTTCGAGAAATTCCATGTCGCCGCGCGGTAAACGATTTTCCAGCGGCATCGTCGCGCGCAGCCCTTCCATCCAACGTGCATGAACCGGCAAGGTTGCGATGTGCGACGAGAAAGGGCTGGCGACCTGCGAGCGCAGCGACCGTGCGGCATGCTCCCACAATGCACGGCGCGCGATGCCAAGCGAGCCGAGGGATTTCGCAGCAAGCTGATGGGCTTGAGTGCGGTTGCCCGAGCGGAGTTGTTTTTCGGCTTCGTCGAGTGTTTGCCGCGCCGCGGTGATCGGGGCGTTCGTCTTAGCGTCATCGCGGGCGAGGATCGGCAGCTCTTGCAACACTTGCTGCATCAGTTCGAATTGCTGCGCGGCGAGCTGGCAACGCCATTCGGCGGCCTTGCCGCTGAGCTGCGCCAAACGACGGTTCAAAAAACTCGCAACCTGCGGATCCCCCGTTAGGAGGACAAGCGCCGAATCGTCACAATGTTCGAGTGTCAGTGCCAAGCCGCCGGTGACGCGCTTCGTTTTTAAGCGATCGATGCCCGTCGCGGAGAGTTCAAAGACCTCATACGATTCCGGCACACCAGGCACGACAAAGCGCACGGCGTCGTTGGAGTGCGCGGGAACTTGCTGCGCGCCCGGTGAGACGCGGCTGACAATCAACAAGCGCGAGTTGTTGTACTCCAACAGCACGCCGGTCACTTGCGGATGATTCGACATCGCGACTCCGGCGCGAGTGCCGGCAGCGGCCCACGGTTCGATGAGCGACAGTTCTTCGTTCATCAGGGCCAACGACAAAGCCCGCTGTTTTGTCGCGGCGTCAGTGGCATCCAATCGGCTGGTCGAAGCAAATTCGATTCCCCGCGCGCCCGAACCGATGGCCAAGTTAACTTGCAAACGTAACGCATCCGGCTCGTGCGCCGAAACACTCCAATCGCGGCCAGTCAGCGTTTGCCATTGCGCGCGAACTTGCGACGATGGCTGCGTTGGCACGAGCGCCCAAAACGGCGTCCCGGGGCGGCTGAGAAGCGCGCGCGCTTCGAGGGCTTGCGGATAATCGCGCAATTCGAGGCTCGTCCCCAGCGGCCAGCGGGCGATGCTCAGAATATCGGACTGCCTGCTGAAGGGACGCAACTCATTTTCCGCTCCGCAAACTAGCGGGCGTTGTCGCCGCGCGTCGTCCAACCGCAGGCGTTTTGCCGCGGCAGTCACTCCCGGCAGCGCCCGATCATCCAAATGCTGACCAAGACTCCATACCAAGACACTATCCCACGCCGCTTCGAGCGGCTCGATGAGCGTTGGTGCTCCATCGTTGCCCGCGGCCAGCGGCGGCGGAGCGATGAGCCAGACACCCGCGCGAATTGCTTCGTTGCGTAGTTCCGTCGTAGGCGGCGCGGAAACTCGCACGGCATTGAACCCGAGCTTGGCCAGTGCCGCGAGCGGTTCGCCTTGGTGTTCGATGATCCGTGGGAAGAATGGCTGGTTGTTGACATTGAGCACGGAACCTTGCATCCGCACGGCGGGCAGCGTCGGCCACGGCGCGGCGGGACCAGTGCCGGTTGTCGCTTCACTCGAGTATTGCGCAGGAACGACGCCAGCTTCGGCTTCGATCAGTTTCTCGATCCGCAGATCGTCCCAACTCAACGTGAATGTTCCGGGACCTGTGTAAGCATTGAGCAAGACGAGATCGAGAAACGGCTCGCGCAGGTTCACATCCTTGCCGTGCTTCAAGCGCAGCACGCGCGCTTGCTGCTCCACAAGCCGCGGCAGATCGTCGAGACGCAATTGTTCCCAGGTTGTCTTGGTTGACGCACTGCCATGAACTACCGCGGTCAACGGCTGGCCCGTCTGCGGATCGTTCTGATGCGGGAAGACGACACGCGCGTGCATTTGCACACCCACGCGTTCACTGCGCACCCAGAGACCCAGATGCAAGTCAGGATGAATTCGTGCCGGCGGGATCGTGCGCGTCAAATAGAGCGTTGTGCCATTGCCGCTAGTGATGACCGCCTCTTCGCACCATTGCCCATCGTGGCCATTTCCCAAAACGACGCGCTGGCGATCAATCCGAGCTCGAGCATCGGACCCCGCAAAGTTCCAGCGCGGCTGAGCCGAGTCTTCGTCGCGCCAGACATCTTCGACGCGTGGGGAATTGGCTACTTGCGCGCGCGCGGCGAGCACTGGCAGCCAACACCAGCAAAGCAAACTCAAAATCAGTCGCCAGCGGAGCATCCGTGCTCGGGGGTGAACTGGGTGGTGTTACGAGAAAACGATGTCAAATCGCCACCTTGAATCAGGCAGTGGAATTCGCGCAAGCTATGCTTGTAGCGAGGTTTACAAACAGAGACCAGGGCAAAGTTGCGTTTTTACAACGTGCGGCTGTTAAACTAGATGATTTATTCCAGAAGTTAAGTCGTTATCTAGCAGGGGTTTGTGGATTATCTGAAAAGTTTGCTTGCTTCTTGGCACACGCTCTGCTCTTGTGGAGATTATCTTCTCTTCTCTTATCTTTTCGCCGCGAGCTTGTCCGATGAGCCAATCTTCTCCCGCTGTCAAAAACACCGCCGATGAACTGCCGCTGGACATTATTGAGTTGGCTCAAGTGCTGCAACAATTGCCGCTCGAGCATCGTTTAGCGGTGGAACCGGTTTTCGCCCGCGTGGTCGAAAGCACCAAGCGCCGTCGCCGGATTCTGAATCTGGTCCAAGATGCCCTGAGCCAACTGCGTCTGGACATGAAGTACCTGATGTTCGACCTCGAAGCGACCCGCCGCGAACGTGATGAATACAAGCGCAACGACGAAGAAGCCCAGGGCTAAGCAATAGCCTTCTCCTGCCTCTCATTCATCCAAAAGGAAGAAGGGAAAAGGAAAGGATAAATCGCCTTTTACCTGAATCCGTTTCCATTTTGGAGTTAAATTCTTAGGACAAAGACTCTCCACTCCCCTGCAATCCGTTGCGGCCCTTGGAGCGATGAATTACGATAAGTTATTGAGAATTACTGTGGAAACGCGGTGATTTTCACCCGCCGCGCCCCTTGCCCTCCCATTTCCCGCCTCGTTTTGGAGATTGCCGATGTCCGCGCTGACGGCTGAACAACTGGTTCAGCGCGCCATGGATTTCGATCTGCTTGACGATCGCGCTCTGCGGGTGATTTGGAGCGATGTCGGCGGGCGCGAGATTGATGCCGAGGAGATGAAAAACATTCTCCTCCGGCGCGATCTTCTGACGCCGTATCAATTGGAGCATCTGGTTCGCGGCGATCGCCACGGCTACTACTACGGCAAGTACAAGATTCTCTACCCTATTGGGCAAGGAACCTTCGCCCGGGTTTATCGCGCCGTCGAAAAAGAAACCGGCTCAATCTTCGCGGTCAAAGTCCTTCGCAGCCGGCACACCGACAAACCGGCAATCATTACTCAGTTTCATAAAGAGGGTGAACTCGGCATCTTGCTGCGGCATCCGAACATTGTCGCCATCTTTGATGTCGGAGCGGTGCACGGACAACACTATATGGCCCTCGAATTTATCGAAGGGCGTAACCTCCGCGAGTTCCTCCGCGTCCGCGGCAAGCTCGATCTGAAATCATCGATCCACTTGGCCCTCGACATGCTGCGGGGCCTTGACTACGCCCACAAGCGCGGCATGGCGCATCGAGACATGAAGGCGTCAAATGTCTTGGTCTCGAGCACCGGCGTGGCGAAGCTCGTGGACTTTGGTTTGGCGGGTGCCGATCCGGAGTTGACCGAGGAAGCCCTCACGGACATGGACAATCCGCGGACCATCGATTATGCGACATTGGAACTCATTTTCAACAAGCGCAAGGATGATCCCCGGAGCGACATCTATTTTATTGGCTGTATCTTTTACAACATGCTGATCGGCACCCCGCCGCTGCGGGAAACCAAGGTGCGGATGGAGCGTGCCGATCGTTCGCGCTACACCGATGTCAAGCCGATCGAGAAGATTTGGCCCGAATGTCCCCGCGCGATCGCCGTGATCGTGAACAAGGCCATGTCCCTCGATCCGGACGAACGCTACCAAACGCCGGCAGAGATGCTGCTTGATCTTACAGTGGTCGAGCAAAAGCTCGCCGCGAGTCCCGATGGTCAACTCGAGGAGTTGCCCGATTTCACGCCAGGCATGGGCGCGCAGCTAATTCAAAAGCAGCGCAGTCTGATGATCGTCGAATCGAACAATCAGTTGCAGGATACCTTTCGCGAACTCTTCAAAAAGAACGGCTTCCGCGTCCTCGTCACGAGCGACCTGCAGCGCCCGGCCAAGTCGTTCAATGAATACGATCGCCCGGCCGATGTTGTCGTCTACAGCACGAGCGAACTCGGAACCCGCGCGCTGCAGGCGTTCAACGACTTTGGCGATGAGGCAAAGACACAGAATATCCCGACGATTCTGATGCTCGGGGCGAAACAGGCGAACTTCACCGAACATGCCAAAGTCGCGGATCATCGGGCCGTCTTGCAAAGCCCGATTCGGATGAAAGAGTTCAAACTGCTCGTCGAAAAAATCCTCGCGGCCGAACCAGCCCCCGCGGCCAAGGAAGCGTAAAGCCAATAAAAGCCCGAGGCGTAAGCCAGGAAGTCAAGAGTTAGCCACATAGAAACACCAGAGCCACAAAAAATACAAATACAGATTTTGCCGCAAGAAAAACAAAAATAACAAAAAAATTAAATTTGATTCGTTAGTGCCGAGCAGCAAGATTCGTATCTACTTTTGCTTTCTTTGTTTTTCTTACGAGCAAAAACTCTCTGCATTCTCTTTGCGGCCATCTCTTTATCGCCCTGGCTTACGCCGCGGGCTTTTACTTCAACCACGGCGCGGCCAGTTCCAGCACCGCGCGGGCAATTTCCGGATCGGGTCCGAGCGGCGCGGCCAGCCGCCATTCTTTGCCGCTCGACAACGCGATCTTTTGGACTGCGGCTTCAATCTCTTGATAGACCAAGCCCTGGAACAACAAATGCGGCTGTACCAAAATCGTCTGAGCGGAGGAAGCGGATGCCAGTCGAAGGCCCTCGGCGAGCGAAGGTACCTGGCCATGGACGAAGCAACTCAACACCGCTTGCACCCGAGCGGCAACAGCGCGTTGCGCGGCAAAGTCCCGGAGCCGAGCCGTCGCCGCGGCATCGCTTGACCCGCGGCCAACGAGCAACAGCAAGCGGTTGCCAGGATTTGTCTCGGAGGAAGCCATCCCCACCCGCCGCGCCTCGTGCAAACGCCGTTGCGACAACGCCAGGACAAGCGGATGATCGTTGAGCGCCGGAAGTTGTGCTGTTTCGATGCCCGGATGCTCCACTAAAGCGCCGTTTACCGCGTCGGGCACATCGCGTTGATGGTGTCCAGCGGAGAAAAGGAGCAGCGGCGCAACAAGGATTCGCCGGACGCCGGCTTGGAGCAATCGCTCGACGCCAGCGGCGATTGATGGTTCGGCCAGCTCGAGAAAACAAGGCGAGACGGGCACCGGCCCGGCTTGCTCAGAGAGCAACGCGGCGAGCGCGAGAAACTCACGGACACCCGCGGCATCTCGTGTCCCATGGCCGATCAGCAGGATGCCGGTGTTCACGCGTGTCTCGTTGATCAAATTCTTTGGCTGAAGATTACCTTATGTTCCCTGATCGACGAACAATTTGCAATTTGCAAATTGCAGTTTTCAATCAATCGAGACCGCGTGAAAGTTGCGGAAGATCGATTGGAGAATTCAGAGCCGCTCGATTAGAATAAATACGACATATTGTCCTTTAGGAATGATGGTTCCGCAGGAGCCTTGCATGACGCCGGATGAACCGCTGACGGCTGTGGAACAATTGCCGCCTGATCCGGAAACCCAGATTTATTTGACGCACCTCAACGGTCCGCAGGCCGGCGCGCGCTATCGGTTGGATGAGACCGATGAAATCCGTCTCGGCCGGGGCGTCGATTGCCAAGTGATGCTCAGCGATCCGCTCAGTTCGCGGATTCATGCCTACGTCCGCAAAGTTGACGGGCAATGGCAAGTCATCGACAATAACAGCCGCAATGGGACGGTGCTTGACGGGACGAAAATTCAAGCGGCCATCTTAAAGCCAGGTTCCATCATCCGGATCGGTGCGGTGGAATTGGGCTTCGATATCTTCAGTGAAGTGAAAGAAGAATCGCGCGGCGACGAGCTGCAAACGCTCGTCCGGCAATTCCCTATCGCGGCCACCGGCCCGAGCGAAACGGTCCAGATGGCGCTCGCCGGCCTGCGCGACGCGGCCCAGGCGCAGCAACTGCTGATCCTCTATCAACTCAGCATCAAGTTGCTCGGTTGCGATCAGCCGGACGAGGTGATTCGCATCGCGCTCGATTTGCTCCGCGATCAAACGCGCGCCAGCAGCGCCGCGTTTCTCTGGATCGACGACACGGGCCATCTCAAGCCCAAGCTGCAATTGCCCGAGGGTTCGCCGGAGCAACTCAAGCTCAGCGAGAACCTCTCGGCGCTCGTGATTCAGCAGGGCAACGCCGTTTGGATCAATCGCCAGCAAGCGCAGCGCCACAAGCAGGACTTGGCTCACTTCGCCGATGCGATTTGCATTCCGTTGGTGAGCATGAAGCACGTCGTCGGCGCGATCACGGCGTACATGGAACGCGGCAAGTTCCAGCAGCAAGACTTCGACTTTGCGATCTCGCTCGCCAACATCGTCGCCGTGGCGCTGGTTCGCGCGCGGCAGCATGTTACATTGACGCAGGAATTCCAGCGGCTGAGTCTGAAGAACGCGAGCTGGGACGAAATCGTCGGCCAAAGTCCCGCGGTGCAAGAACTCAAAGATCGGATGGCGCGTGTCGCGCGGGCTAACGGCTGCGTTTTGATACGCGGCGAGAGCGGCGTCGGCAAGGAACTTGTCGCACGCGGCGTGCATCGGCTCGGTCCGCGCGCGGATCGGCCGCTATTGACGGTCAACTGCGCGGCGATACCCAGCGAACTCATGGAGAGCCAACTCTTCGGCCACAAGGCCGGCGCATTCACCGGCGCTGACCGCGACCACCAGGGCTTCTTCCAACAAGCTGATTCCGGCACGTTGTTCCTTGACGAAGTCGGCGAGTTGCCGCTCGAAGGCCAGGCCAAACTCCTGCGCATTCTCGAGGGTCACCCATTTCAACCCGTCGGGTCCAAGAAAGCCGTCACGGTCGATGTCCGCGTGATCGCGGCGACGAACCGCGATCTGTTGGTCGATGTGCGCGAACGAAAATTTCGCGAGGACTTGTATTATCGCTTGAGCGTCTTTGAACTCAAGATTCCTGCGCTGCGCGAGCGCGGGACGGATATTGCCATGTTGCTCGATTATTTCGTCGAACACTTCAGACGCCTGCATGGCCGCGGCACGCTGCAACTGAGCGGTGCCGCGCGGGCGAAGCTGCTCGCCTATCACTGGCCCGGCAATGTCCGCCAGCTGCGCAACGTCATCGATAGTGCGGTCGTCATGGCGGCGGGGCCGCTGATCGAAAGCGAAGATCTCGGCCTGCACGATTCCGGATCCGGCGTCGAACTCGACACGTTGCGGATCGATCATTGGGAACGCAAACTGATCATCGAAGCGCTCAAACGCGCGGCGGGTAATGTACCCGAGGCGGCGAAACTGCTCGGCCTCAGCCGCGCGACTCTTTATCGCAAACTCGATGAATACCAAATCGAGCGTACACGTTTGTCGGCAGAGCTATGAAAATACAAAGGATGAAGGGACAAGGAAAAAGGTAGCGCGCGTCACCTTTTTCCCTTTTTCCTTCATCCTTTGCCTTCACAGACGCTTACAACGTCAGGTATTTCTTTGCAGCATTAGGCTTTGTTGCTGTCGATGATCTGTTGCATCATCGCCTTGGGGCGAGCGCCTTGGATCCGTTCGACTGGCTGGCCGCCTTTGAAAATGATCAAGGTCGGGATCGCGTCGATTTGATATTGCGTCGCGTATTGCGAATTCTCGTCGACGTTGACTTTGACGACCTTGAGCGAACCTTTGTTTTCGTTCGCTAGTTCTTCGATCATCGGGGCGATCGCGCGGCACGGTCCGCACCAGGGAGCCCAAAAATCGACGAGCACGGGCGTCGGACTTTGCAGGACTTCGTTGGTAAAGGTCGAATCGCTTACTTCTGGTACGGCACCCATGATCGAACTCCGGAATGTAGGGGCCACGTCGGGGCTGTTTTGAAGCCGCGCGGGCAAGTGAGGGAACTGCGGAAATTTTAGGGCTGGCGGCGGGGGGTGTCAACTTGCTCAAGACTGCTTCGCCGGACCGTCCGCGGCCGGCGTGATTCATCTCGCGGCTGGTAAAGAATACGCAAAACTCTGCATTTTGTTCAGCATCCGTATCACACTCTCACCGCAGGCCAGCTTGAGGTTTTCCGCAATTTCGCGGGTTGAGCAAGTTTGCTGGGCTGTGTTGACGCGAGTCTGCATAGAATGCTACGAACTTGCCCGTATAGCGGGTGTTATTGAGGGACGAAGTCTTGATAATCGCGTGGGCAGGGCAGGACTTGAATTTGTCTTCGCATCTCGGGGGAGTCGGCAATGTCGGCAAAGTTTCGCGCGCAAGTTGTTAGCAAACGCGACCAGAAACTCGAACTGGAAACGTTGACCAATGAGAAACTCCCGCCGGGCGAGGTGACGATCAGAGTCCGCTACAGCGGACTGAACTATAAAGATGCACTCGCCGCGCGCGGCAACCCGGGTGTAGTGAAAACGCTGCCGCATGTGCCAGGTATCGACGCCGCGGGCGAGGTGCTCGACTCGGCCGTGCCAGAATTCCAAGTCGGCCAACAAGTGGTTGTCACCGGGTTCGGTCTCGGGGCAGCGCAGTGGGGCGCTTATGCCGAAGTGATCCGCGTCCCCGCCGCGTGGGTGATCGCATTGCCAACGGGACTGACCATGCGCCAAGCGATGATCATCGGGACAGCCGGCATGACGGCCGCGCAGAGTATTGCCGCACTCGAGCACGCGGGCATCACGCCCGATCGAGGCGAGATCGTCGTCACCGGCGCGAACGGCGGTGTGGGGTCGTTCGCCGTCGCGATTCTCGCGAAGCTCGGGTACAAGGTCGCCGCAGTCACAGGGAAGAATCCCGATGTCGCGCTGCAGCGCGGTGCCGCGAGAACTTTGTCGCGGGCGGAAATCCTGGACAAGTCCCCTGCCCCGCTCGGCAAATCGCTCTGGGCAGGTGCGGTTGATTCGGTCGGCGGCGAGACGCTGGCGTCGATCATTCGCAACACTCAGCAATACGGTTGCGTCACGGCATGCGGGCTCGTCGGCGGGGTTGAGCTGCCGCTGAGCGTTTACCCGTTTATCTTGCGCGGGGTGAGTCTCATCGGCATCGACTCGGTCCACGTGCCGAACAAGGAACGCTCACGGCTCTGGGCAATGCTTGCGGGCGAATGGTCACCGGGGGATTTTGAAAGCTTCGTCGATTGCGAGGTCGAACTCGCCGACATCGAACCGCAGATCGAACGGATCCTCCGCGGCGAAACCACTGGCCGCGTTGTTGTGCGAGTTGATTGAAAGCCCGCGGCTAGCCGCGCGTGATGCGTAATTTAGCCTTCGACCACGGTTGCGTGTTGAGGATATCGTCTTTGGTGAGGCCCGCCCGTCTTGCTTGCAAGATGCCATAGCGGAGCACGTCCATGCCGAGTTGGCTGTGGGCGTCGCTGCTGATGACGATCGGAATGCCGTGGCGCTTCGCGGCGGCGCACGCCACGTCATCAAGGTCCAGCCGCGCGGGGTTGGCGTTGAGCTCCAGCGCTTTGCCGTGCTCCTTCGCTGCCGCGTAGACCGCATCGAGATCCACGGCGTACGATTTTCGTTTGTTGATCAAGCGACCTGTCGGATGACCAATCGCCGAGAGCCACGGGTTCGCCAGCGCATCGACGATCCGCTTCGTGATCTGCTCGCGCGGCTGATTTTGGCCGTAGTGAACACTGCCGACGATCCAGTCGGCTTCCTTCAGGACGTCGTCGGGGATGTCCAGCCCACCGGCTTCGAGGATGTCGACTTCGACGCCCTTGAGAACGGTGAAGCCCTTGAGCGTTTTGTTGATCCGGTCGATCTCGGCCCATTGCGCGAGGAGCCTCTCGCTGTTCAACCCATTCGCCATGCTCACCCGCTGCGAGTGATCGGTGATGGCGATGTACTTGAGCCCCCGAGCCTGCGCGGCAGCGATCATTTCGGCGATCGAGTTCGACCCGTCGCTCGCGGTTGTGTGCATGTGCAGGTCCCCCTGCAAATCACTTAGCTCGATTAACTTCGGCAACGTTCCATTCGCCGCGTCTTCATACTCGCGGCGATTCTCGCGCAGCTCCGGAGGAATCCAAGGGAGCCCGAGTGTCGCGTAGACGTCTTCTTCGGTTTTGCCCGCGATCCAAGTGAGTGTCTCTTCAGAAGTCTCGTTCGCTTCAGTATCGTCTTTTTTCTTCGCAGTCTTTGCCTTCCATTTCGCGTCCGCATTTTCAACGCGATAGACGCCGTATTCATTGATCCGCAGGCCGGCATCTTTCGCCCGTCCACGCAACGTGACGTTGTGTTCTTTGCTGCCAGTGAAGTATTGCAGCGCGGCCCCGAACGAGTCCGTCGGCACCACGCGCAGGTCGACCTGCAACCCATCGCGCAGCCGGATCGACATCTTGGTGTCGCCGCGGCCGAGAACTGTTTCGATGCCCGGATATTCGGCGAAGCGCGACATCACGGCCTGCACATCGTCGGCATCGACGAGGATATCGAGATCGCCGACGGTTTCTTTGCCGCGGCGATAACTGCCGGCGAATTCGAGGCGGTTGAGTCCCTTTGTTCCCTCGAGATGTTCCCGCAAACGCTGCGCGATGATATCCGCTTCGCTCCAGTAGAGCCGTTGATTCTGTTCTGACTGCGCGAAGTCGAGGCCGGCGAGGATCGTCGCCTCGGTCTTCGCACCGAAGCCCTTGAGCGCGCGAACCCGCTGCGCTTCGCAAGCCGCGCGGAGTTCGACGAGCGACGAGACGCCGAGTTCCTTGAAGAGCGCCGCGGCCTTCTTCGGGCCGAGACCCGGGACGCGGAGCATCTGCAACACGCCGGGTGGAATCCGCGCGCGGAGTTCGTCGAGCATCGGCAAGCTGCCGGTCGTGAGCAGCGCCGTGATCTTTTGCGCCAAGTCATCGCCGATGCCTGCCAGGTCCGTCAGCTTTCGACTCAGGTCGCGCACATAATTGGCCAACGACTCGGGGTAGTCCTCGATCGTGCGCGCGGCGTTGCGGTACGCGCGCACACGAAATGCATTGGCCCCCTCGAACTCGAGCAGATCGGCAATCGAATCAAAGACGGCGGCGATTTCGGCGTTGTTCATGGCGGGTCAATGTGGAGCGAGCGACCAAGAATACAAATACAAGAATACAGCCCACAGATGGACACAGATAGACACAGATAAATGCAGGAGAGATTACAGGCAAACACGTCCTACGAGCTTCGTCAATTTTTCAATAGTTTGCAAAGCAAGGGCAGGAAGCAGCTCCTCATCTGCATTTGTATTATCTGTGTTTATCTGTGGGCCGTATTTTCTGTATTGAGCGGATCATCGCTCGTTCCAGCCATTGCTTAATTTAGCCAAATTGCGGTACGATAACGGGTTCCTTGCCCGCTGTAAGTGGAGCCGAGCGGGTTGCTTTTTTCCGACGCGTGTTCTTAATTTTGGTGCCTTATGTCGCTTGATCCGTATTCGCTCTGTCCCGGCGGGACCGGCAAAAAAGTCAAATTCTGCCCCTGCTGTCAGGACATCCTCAACGAACTCGGCAAGCTCCAGGAGCAAATCCAAAGCGGCCAAATAGCCGCCGCGTATGAAAATGTCCGCGGCCTCGACGCGCGTTATCCCGACCGCGCGAGTTTGCTCTCGTACAAGACCCTGCTCGGATGGGCCAACAAGCAGACCGCGAGCGTCGCCGAAAGCACGGCGCGGTTTATCGAAAAGTATCCCAAGAACCCGGTCGCGCTGTCGTTCCAGGCAATGAAGCTCGTGCGCGACAACGATCTGATCGCGGCGCTCAACACGTTGCAAGATTCGCTCGAACTCGTCGAGACGGATCTGCCCGAGACGGTTTACAACGCGATGCAGTTGATCTCGCAAGCGCTGTTGTCGCAAGGCCATATCCTGCCAGCCCGCGGCTTGCTGACGCTCTGCATGATTATCAGCAAGGGGCAGGATCAGACGATCATGCAGATGCTGATGCAGTTGGAAAATTCTCCCAACGTGCCGGTCCTGCTCAAGGATGTGCCCGGCTATCTCGAAGGGGCGAAGGACGCGCCGTATCGTTCGGAGTTCGACAAGGCTTTGCAGTTTGCCGGCCGCGGCTGTTGGCGAAAAAGCATTCAAATCTGGGAAGGCTTACTCGCCAAGAATCCCGAAGACGCCTCGATTTGGCGAAATCTGGCGGTCGCCCGCGGCTACATGGGCGACTACCGCACGTCGGCCGATGCGTGGCGCAAGTACGCGGAGCTTGATGTCCAGGCCGACGATGAAATCGAAGCCGAAGCGACGGCGCAGTTGCTTCGTCGCGACGAAGCCGAAGGGCACGTCGATGACCTGATGGTCCGTGTCGGGATTAACGACTACGACAAGTTGGAGCAGGCCCTGCTGTCGAATCGAAAGTCCGAGAAGCTGGCCGTCGACATGAAGCAATACGCGGACGAAGGCCAGCCGCCGCCGCGCGCGATCTTCGCGATCTACAACAAGGAACGCCCCGAAGCTTCGCCTTCGCTCAAGTGCACCGACATCCCGACGATCATCGCGCACGCGTACCTGTTTGGCAAAGAAACCGATCGCGCAGCACGCGTGGAGCTTGATGTCTATCGCACGAACTTGGACCAAACGCTGAATGTGCTCCGCGAAATCGTGGGGGACTCGATCGGCAACGTCGAAAACGAAGAAGTCACGGGCAAGGTCTCAACGATCGAATTGGCGTTGAGCTGGCAATGGCGGCTGCCGGAGAATACAGACATGAAGGAGCGGATGCGGCTCTTGCGTGAGCAACGCGAGCATGTGCTGCTCGACGTCTGGCCGACGCTGAAGCTGCCTCTGCTGGACAATCTGACACCGGCTGAAGCGAGCGTCGATTGGCATCAGCGCGACCGGCTGCAAGCGGCAATCATGCTCCTAGAAGTCACCGACGCCAGCCAGCACGCTCCGGTCGTTTTTGCCAAACTTCGCGAGAAGCTCGGCCTGCCGCTGCCGGAAATCGAAGATCCGGCGACGTTCGATTATCGCCGCGCACGGCTGCCGCGGTTCTTGTACATGCCATTGGAGAAACTGACCGACGAGCAGCTACGGCTGTGCTATGAACGCGTGATGGTGTCGCAGTTCATGCCCGCAGGCCGCCGGTTGGCGCAGGAAATCTTGAAGCGCGACAGTTTGAAGGATCAGCTCGATCTGCGCATCTCGGCCTACCAAATCATGATCCGCGTCACCGAAGAGCCGGACGAAGCGCTGCACTATGTTGACGAAGCGCGCAAGCTGGCCGAAGCGCACAATGAATCGACGGCGCCGTGGGATCTCGAAGAGTTGGCCCTGCGGATTGCCCGCCGCGAAGCGAATCACGTCTCGCGGTTGATCCAGCACATCAGCCAGGCCCACATCCGCGAAGAGGGAATCGCCGACGCGCTCTTCAACATCCTCCGCAACGCCGGCCTCGTCGGGCCAAACGGCGAAATGATGATGCCGATGGCGCCCGGCGCAGGAGGGAGCATCAGCACCGCTGACGTCGATGCGGCGAGCCAACAGAGCAAGCTCTGGACACCGGACGGCGGCGGTAATGCCGGGGGCAGCGGCGAAAAGAAAAAGTCCTCGCTCTGGGTGCCGGAGTAAAGGCGAAACAAAGCCGCCGATGGTATCGGCGGGCATTTCAGCAGTCGATGCTACAACGCTAAGCCCAGGGGCTCCGCCCCCTGGGTTTTTTCGTTGATGCTATACTTAGAAAGGTGATAGAATTTCTGCTCAAGCTCTCTCAAGAAGCATTCTGATGGACGCCGCCTGGCAAAAAATGTCGCTCCTCGATCGCATGGTGAATGCCGTGGAAGTTGTTCGCGAACGTCTGCGTCGTACGACGCAAGCCTTGGATGCGGCAGGGATTCCATATGCCATCGCTGGCGGCAATGCAGTCGCCGCATGGGTAGCGACAATTGATCGAACCGCAGTGCGGAATACGCAAGATGTCGATATTTTACTGCGGCGAGATGATCTCGATGCTGCAGAGCAGACTTTAAAGCCATTAGGATTTGTACGGCGAAAAGTCGCCGGGATTGAAATGTTTCTGGATGGCGCTCAAGCCAAGCCGCGCGATGCGGTTCATGTGGTGATTGCTAATGAGAAGGTAAGGCAAGAATACCCCTCAGCTGCTCCCGACGTGGATGAGTTCGCTACGCCCGAGGGGTTTCGAGTCTTGAGCCTTGAGGCGTTGCTGCGGATGAAGCTTACTTCCAATCGTAGAAAAGATCAGGTGCATGTGTCTGATATGATCGACGTCGGCCTGATCGATGCGACATGGGTTGAGCGCTTACCCGTGGAACTCGCAGGGCGATTGCAACTCCTAATCGATACGCCGGATGGATAATTCACATGCTCCAAAACTATCTCAACTCGCTCTCACCCTGGCGTCAGTATTTCATCGACGTCTCGGTCGCCCTCGTTGCATTTGTCGGAGGCAATGCGCTATTGGCACTGACGGGTTGCGGTGGTTGGGCGACGGCGATTGGGATGATTCCGTTTGGCTGGTGGTTGTGGTATCGCGGGGTGATGCCGAATGCGGCCGTGTATCCTTTGCTTGGCTTGGTCGGAGTCTACACGGTGGTGTGGCGCGTGCAGGAAATCTGGTGGCCAAATCCCCCTGATTTCTTCATGTGGATCAATATTCTGATTGCCTATACCTTTGTCCTCCTCATACGGCGGCGTATTGCTACATCAGAAGTACCATCGAACTCTTGATTCCCCTTGTCACACACTTAAGACACCCCGTTCCATTGCCATGACATTTGAAATAGAGTGAAAAACGTGTGTTTCGCGTGTATTCGGCCGTTTGTAACGTGCCTGAGGCGCGTCTCGTGAACCTGAAAAAAAGTCACATTTGAGCAGAGATAAGAATTTCAAAGAATTTTAAGTTCTTATTTGGCAATGCCTTGTGTTGTAAGATTCAATGCGATAAATCTCGATGCCAGACCATTGGCCCCGGCCTTGCATTACTCCCCTTCCGTCAATAGCAGCCGCAGCCGACAGAAACAAACCCGCCCCCAAAGCGGCCACACCCTCTGAACGCTGCGGCGAATGAATACAACGTTTTGAGTCACACTTTTTTTGAAAGGGTACTGCCATGAAGAAGATCGAAGCCATCATCCGTCATTTCAAACTCGAAGAAGTCAAAGACGCGCTGCACAACAAGGGCGTCCAAGGCATGACCGTCACTGAAGTCCGCGGGTTCGGCCGCCAAAAGGGCCACACCGAAACCTACCGCGGGGCGGAATACGCGGTCGACTTCCTGCCCAAGGTCAAAGTCGAAGTCGTCGTCGGCGAAAAGGAACTCCAATCCGTTCTCGACACGATTGTCAACTCGGCTCGCACGGGTCAAGTGGGCGACGGCAAGATCTTTGTGAGCGATCTGAGCGAAGTCGTCCGGATTCGCACTGGCGAAACGGCCCAGGCTGCCATCTAAGTCAGAGTGCTTATTAAGTCATGTTGGGTGACACGCACACACGCGTTTGCGTTTGGGAGAGTGAGGGAGTTACTAGCAGCGGAGCGGGAAGCCCAATTCCCGCTCCGCTGTTTTTGTTTGTAGCACGAGACCGTGATCTCGTGCGAATTGGAATTCGATAAGGGAAAAGATATTGCAGTAATAGCGTCACTAAAGTGGAACTAGTTTTGTTGCACATCCTTTCTTGACGCACGAGATCACGGTCTCGTGCTACTAGTCCGGCAAACTGACGAACTCGACCTCGCCAGCTAGCACCAAGTGCAACTCATCCGGATCGACGATCCAGCCGCGGCATTTCTTGGCCGTGCAGCCGCATTCGATCGCATGATCCGCCGGCCAGGCGTAGTCGATTGTAAGTTCCTCGCCGAATGTAATTTTGCGGCGTGTTTGGACGAAGAGCTTGTCGCGCAGATGATCCTGGTCCTCGCTCAGTGTCTCGGGATCGTAGTACATCAGCTCGCAATTCGGCTCGCATGAGTGGTTCATGTAGCGAAACGAGCACTCGGGTTCAATCATCTGGCCATTGCCGAGTTCCATGCAGTACCGCGATGTGTACTCGGGATCGGTAATGACGCGGCCTTGGATTTGGCCGAGGACTGTGCCGCGACGAAACGGTTTTTCGGCGTACAATCCTTGGCCATGCGCCGCTGGCGCGACCCGCACCGCGGGGGATTTCTGTGGCATCGTTCAATTCGAGTCAGATGACTCGCTCAAAGAAAAATACAGAGTCGAACATCATGTTGTGTCGCGTCAAGAAATCAATCTGGCAAGCTCGAAACGAGACCGCTTCAAGTACGACAGTCCAGAAAGATCACGCGTGTGGAGAAAAACTGGCATTCGTTGGGTGGTGTGTTTTAGCGTAAAATGCCAGCCTTCGTCAAGTAATTCGCGCGAACTCGAAAGACTTCAAGACGGGATCGTCGCATGGCTTGTTATTCATCGTTACGAATTCGACCGCAGTTCGGACTGCGCACACTGGCTGTCATGGCGCTGGTCGTCGCGGCGCTTTGTTATTGGCTGAACGGAGCCTATCGCCAATGGCAAGCGGTGCGGCGCATGGAAAGTTTCGGCGCCCTTTGTCTATCTCTCGAGCATGGCAGTTCCGCAAGAACGGACTTACGCAAACGTCCTGGAATTCCCCGCCGCATTGCCGTTGGATCGTGGAACTTGGAGCGATTTTTCGCGGCATCTCTTTCACCATGTCATCGCGCTTGATTGCACGCTCTATACGGAATGGGTTTCCGGACCTGC
This sequence comes from Pirellulales bacterium, assembly GCA_041736895.1. GTDB lineage: Bacteria > Planctomycetota > Planctomycetia > Pirellulales > JALHPA01 > JANRLT01. Next base: position 10,673 of record JBGSSS010000215.1, on the reverse strand, counting down.
GCCGCCGAAATCGCGTCTCAAGGAATACCTAAAAGACCTGCCGCATGTAAAAACGATCACCGCGTGGATGGGAACGTGCGGCTGTGTGCAGAGTTCTTGGTTTCTCGATCCTGGGGATGATGTGCCGTTGGTTCACTACACGTTCAGTTTAAGTTTTACGGCGCAACTCAGCCGCTTGCGGGCCGAGGGGCTGCGCTCAAAGAAGTTGGACTCGACGGAGCTGTTCAATATCGCGGAGATCCTCGCGGCGAATGAGTTGCGCGGCGTGAATTAAAGTTCATTTAGTGACGTTCAAAGCTACGCATCCGATGCCACGGCCAAAATGTGTGCGTCACGACTCCCGTGATGTATTCGGCTGGCACGGCAAATGGCTGATGTCCTGGGGCACCTTTCCTCCAAAAACGCGAATCGGCCGCGGCGGCGGTGAAGTCCCCGAGCACAAAATATTCGTCGGGGCCGAGCAGGGCCGGATTAGTTTCCGTCCCGTTTAGACGCTGGAAAACGAACTCTTGTTGCATTTCATCGCCGTAGTATTTGATCCCCTGCAGCTCCGATGGCGGCATGAGTCGCTCTTCATTGATCCACAACGAGCCATCGCGGATCACGACCGTTTCCCCCGGCATGCCGACAACACGTTTGATGTACATGACTTCAGGATCTTCGGGCCAGTGAAACGTGATCATGTCCCACCGCCGAGGCTTCAAATACTTGGCAGCCAAAAAGTGATCGTAGGAATGCAAACCTTCTTGCGTGATTTGTTCAACGACATCCGGCTGAGCACGCCGCAATTCATCGCCGGTGCTGATATGATAATCTGCACATATCACGCGGTGTGGAATTGGATTGCCAGGATGGATCGTGGCATACGCAGGTTTTCCACAGACAGTGCATGTTACCCGGGCATGGTTTCCCAAGATCGTGGGTGCCATGGAATTGGTCGGCGCGTGAAACGCTTCGAAGACGAATGTTTTGAGGCCAAACGCTAGTCCGATAACCACGACACCCGAGAGCAACGTTGGCAGCCAAGCCAGGAAGGCATTCCCCAAGCGGAGGCGAAAAAGAAACATCAGGCAGACAAAGACCAAACACAATTGCACGGCGAGTTTGAGCAACGTATTGACGAGCTCATGCTTCGTCAGCTCAAAAGTGCTCAGATAGAGCGCTGGCCATGGGATCACAAAATGGACGAGCAGTGTGGCGAGTGACACTCGGCCCCAGCCGCGATTCTCCGAGCCAACCCACCATAAACCCCAACGCAAACAGATCGCCCAGAGCACCAGGATGGTAACTAATAGGACGGCGAGGCTGACACAAAGTATTGCCGTGGGATTGAAAATATCGCTCATCGCTGCCCAGCTGAAAAAATCGTATGAAGCAACAATAAATTAAACAGGGTAAGCATACCTTGGCAACTTCGCGTTCTAGCCTGAATGCCTCAAGATAGCCCAATTATCCACCAAGTTCAATTTTCATCTTCAAACGAACACAGCCCTCGGAAATTCGAGGGCTGTGCCGGCTTGCCTGACGTGACTGAATTGATGTGGAGACGCTTCTCCCCCGGTCATTGACCGGGGGCTACTGAATCAAACGAACTTTACTCGGCTGGTGCTGGCGGATTCGTGCAGGCCGGATTCGCGGCGCACTTGGGACAGAGATCGACTACGACCCATTTGTAGACGGGGACTTTGACTTTCTTCTCGTGCTTGACCGGGACAACCTTGGTCCGCACTTCGGCGCAGCCAGGAATCCATTGTGCGGCCTTGCACGTGTCACAATTGCCGCAGCCGCCGCAGGACGGTTCGACCTTGGTGCTTTTGCCGGGGACGCAGAAATCGACGCACTTGCAACCCCAGGTCACCTTGGTAACTTCTTTCATCTCGCAGATGACTTTGCACGTCACCGGACGGCATTCACATTGGCAGCCGCAGAGTTGGCAACCGCCGAAAATGCCCCAGCTTTTCGCCGAAAGCGGCAACAGGATCGCCAGCGTCAACAGGGCGATGCGCGTTTTTGAGAGCATGACGTGTTCCTAGCAAGTTGAATTGCTGCGAGTTGTGAATATCTGAAATGATTTCGACGGACTGCTCCAAGGGGGTGAACTCCTTGGCTTTGGGATGGAAATGTAGATTTGCGCTGGGCTTTAGAACTGGACCTGCAGCCGCATCGCGAAGATGTCGAGATCGCTGTTGCCAAAGTTGACGGTGTCGAGGAAGCAGTGCATCCAATTGAACTGCACGGTCGCGTATTGATTCCAGAACCAGTTCAATCCGAGCGTCGTTTCGTACATCCGTCCGGCATTTGGCGACGGCGGCGGACCAGCGACGAATGGCGGGACGGGAACAGCATCGGGATCGTAAAGGTTCACGTAGCTCAACCGGCTCGTGACTTCCCAAGCGCCCCAGCCGCAAATCTGACCGCAGCGGCCTGTACCAAAAGAAATCGCTGAACGGGACAACCTTGTCAAAGACGCCGTACTTTTTGTTGTAGGTTCGATGCTCGCCGGTCAGGAAGTAGCCGCTTTGGACATAGAACCCGTCGTAGAAAACCGCGGGTCCAGAAATCTGATCGACCATGGTGCCGTAGTATTCTGTTTGCCAGTGAAAAGAACCGGCCTGGCCCGCGAGTTGGGCGTTGAGCACATGATAGTTTTGCGCAAGGATGCGGCCGGTGTCAGGAAACTGCGGTGTGCCGTTGACTGTTAAGTTGGGGGGAGCCCCGCCCGGATCGCCGGCAAAGAATTCGGGGATTGGCCGCGATTCGTAGATCTGGCTATTTGGTCCGTTGCTGCCAGTGAGTTCACTAAAGGAATAACTGCCGCCGATGTGCGTGAGATACCGGCCTTCGCTCGGCTCATCGTAGTAGAGCAAATGTGTTGCGCGGCCCATCACGCCGACGCCGCCGTTGTCTCCGATGTCATTGCCATAGCGCGTGTCGCCGAGCGGTTGGTTGTTGAACCCGCCGGAGCGGAAGACGCTATACGCCCAGGTCGTGTATTCGTCTTCGCTATTGTCATAAGCCATGATCCCGACCTTGCGGAAAGGATCAAAGGCTTGGAACGGCAACGAACGTTCGAGGAAATCGAGTTGCTTGATTGGCGTCCACGCGTCCATTGATAGCGGCTGGCGAAATTGGCCGATGCGAACGTTGCCGAAAAATGGGATGTGGCTTTGTTCTCCCCAGACATCGATAAAGCTCGGCCGGCCCGCGATGCCAAAGTCCATTTCCAACAAGTAGCTGGTAAAGTCGGTGACGTTGCCCGACGCGGCGAGACGAGCACGGCGGAAGCCGACGCCGTTTTGAATATCGCCGAGGTTCGCCTGATTGACCGGGTCTTGATTGAATTCGCCGGCATCAAGATGGAAGAACCCCGACATCTTGATGTTTGGGATTGTCGCTGCCGGAGGTTTCGGCGGCGCGACGGCTTGGGTTTCGAGTGCCGTCAAGCGTTTCTCGATCGCAGCGTCGCTCTCCGGTGCCGGCAGCGAGATGAATTCCTCGTGCTGCTGCGAGAGCGAATCAATTCGCTGTTCGGCCGCGATCAGCCGCTGTTGCAGCGCGCGAAAATCTTCGAGTGTGGGAGCCGCTGCTGTGCTGCTAGGAGGTGCGGGTAAGCCGTAAACCTGGGCCTGGGCTTCACGCGCGAAGCCCAGGCCGAACCGCGCGAGAATAAGCGCAAGCAAGGCCCAGCGTTGGAAACGATTCATCGGACGCCTCCCTGCGTGCCGCTATGCTAGAACGAAATCTCTGCGATCCGAAAATCGCTCGGCCTAAGAATTATCTTCGGATGCGAAGTTGGTGTCGCATAACATTACAATTTTTGAGGACAATCGTTACGACAATCTGTCTCGGAAGAGTCTGCCTGAGCGCCAAGAATTGGCTGATCGTTAGAGTTTAACAAAGCGGAAATCTTTGCCGAAGCGTCTGGCTCCAGCAGCTATCCGCGCACGCAAAGACCCAGTCATCCTCGAATTTTCTCTGGGGCAAATGCGAAATCAAGGCGCTGCATTGGGATTCTTTGCTGCCATTACCATGCTGACAACTCCGCCCGCGAGGGCAACGCCAGCGAGAACCAAGCAGTAGATTGTTGCCTTTGGCGTGCTGGGCTCCAATTTCGCGCTGCCGGTCATTTGTTGCATCATGCCGCCGAACGGAGAGTTACCCCCCATCAAGCCATTGCTCATCGCATTGAAAGCCTCGACCTTCTTGGCATTCTCGTTGTATTCGTACCAACCAAAAAAAGCTAAGACTGCTGCGATGACAAAGCAACCGATTCCGAGACCCTTGAGTGTACCCGCGGTCATGATGAAGCCCTCTTGAACAAAGCATGCGGCGATGGGCAGAAACGCTGCACAACATCCGTCGCAGTTAGACACTTATAGAGTAACGATCTTCGAGGGATACGTCAAAATTCTGAAATAGTGTCAAATTCTGCTGTGCTAGAATTTGCCCGAATCGATGGGGATCAATGCCTTCTGTCGGGCCAGCGCAATCCCCGCCCACGGACTCAACCCCAGCGGCGTGAACCCCAACGAGCGTGCCGCGTCATCGCCGAACAGACACTCGATCGCCGTGCGTTTGTCCGTCGCGTCGAGAAATGGCTGCAAAACTTCATGGGTGTAAGCCAAGTCATCGGCTTCGAGTGTGGGGCAGGTGCTGTTGGAGCGAGCGAGCACCCAACCTTCTTGAGCCAGCTGTTGGCTCAGCGTTCGCGCCGGCCCATGCTTTCGCTGATAGGCGAAGCGGTAAATCGCTTGCCGCACGGCTTGGCGTACGGCCTCTTCGGAAACGGGCTCACTGCTCCAGAGAACACTGCTCAGCCAAAAATCTTTCAACCAGCGCGGCAAGCAAAAGCCGGAGGGCGATTGCGGATCGAACTCGAAGCGCCGCTCATCCATTCCAAACCGCAGCCCATACTCGCAATCATATCGATTCGTCCAACCGCCGCGGAGATCGTCGGCGACCACGAGTCCGAGTTTGCACTTCCCGGGAATGTCGATGAGTGATTTGGCAGCTTCGGCCGCAACGTTGGCCGCAATTTCGTCCGCATGGATCGCGAGCAATTGCTCGAGCAATTCGGTCACATGCTCGCGGGCCATGGGGTTGGCCAGATTGAGCGGCGGATATTCGACAATTGTCTGCTGCGGAGACGATTGCGAGGTCAGCGTGCCGAGATAACGCTCGAACCGCGCCATCTCGCGCGGCATGCGCTGCAGCTCAAGTTGTTTTCCGTGCAGCGGCACATACTCGATTTTCATAAGGAACGCTCAACGACGAGATTGCTCACAGCCACGGGCCCGCCAAGCGGCGACTTTCCGGTCTCAAACAGTAAGAGGAAATTGCCAGCGCCAGGACAATTAGCGGGACAGGAGCTTCGTGCGTATCGTTGACAAAGAGATGGCTCGCGAATGCCCCGGTCAAATTGAAGACCATCCCGGCATAGGCCCATTCTTTCAGCCGCGGTAACTTGGGAAGCAGGATCGCGATCGCGGCGCCGATTTTCCAGACGCCCAGGATCTTAAAGAAATACGACGGGTAGTTGAGTTTGCCGACTTCCTCGAAGAAATCCGGCGCTTGCCTGATGTCGAGAAAACCACCGTAAAAATACACGCCCGTAACGAGGGCCGTGACGATCCAGTAGGCGATAAGTTTGGGCAAGGTAGGAATACCTTGAAGAGGGAATTGGGTATTGGAACAATATTGATCCGCATTGTTCAGGCGATTGTAGCTTTTAAGGAAAAAGGGAAAAGGGAAAGATGTCTGCCTTTTTCCTTTTCTCTTTATCCTGCTCGTAGCAAGCGGAGATAGCCTGGGATTTGTGGCAAGTATATCGCTTCACCATCCGCTGCGCATAAAAAATGAGCCTTGTTCTCTGCGGGGAGAACAAGGCTCATTAGCTTTGATCGTCGTTCACGGCGCCAGGGTTACGCTGTGAGGACGAATCGTTTCAATTCAAACTAGCGGCGGAAAACAACCACGGCCTTGCCAGTCTTCATCGGAGCTGGTGGCATTGGAGGGGCAACTTCGCCCATAGGAGCAGTAACTGGGGTTCCTTCTGGAGCGCCAACAGGAGCACCAACGGTGCAGGTTGGGCAAGCAGGAGCAGCGACTTCGCAAGCGCCACAAGCCGGAGCTGGTTCGCAAGCAGGAGCGCAGGTCGGAGCAGGAGCACAGCACGAAGCAGCGGCACAATCGCAGCCGTGGCAGCGACGATGACGACGATGGCGATGACCGCCACAATCGCAGCTCGACGAGCAATCACAACCGCTGCAACCATGACAGCCGTGACCGGCGACAGCTTGGCTGTCGGTGCCGATCATCGAGAACCCAACAACCGCGATCAAAATCGCGATACCGGCAAAAAAAGCACGATTCATTGAAAAACCTCCGATAAAACGAGTGAACAGCAAACAATCCGAGTAGCAGGGGCCAGAACATCTGACCCGCTTTCCGCAGGAAAGCGGCACTCTGTTCAGCCCCAAGAAAAAGGTCGCGTTTTCGGCATTGCTCACCCTGTAAGCTTTGACGATTGCGCAAGACTTCGGAACTGCACAGGCTACGAAGGAATTTACTTGGCCCTGCGCCAGTGTCAAGCCGTCTAAGATAAATTGCATAGTTCAGGAGGTTTGGCTTAAATGCAGTTAGGCTAATGGCTTAACGCTAAAAAACACCACTTTTTGCGGCATTTTTTGCCGTTAAATTCAATCTATTATTCCTGGATTGCCTGTTGTAGGCCTTTTTGCATTTTTTATTTTTCTTTTCTAATCTTGGCACCAACTAAAACAGCCAAGCCCAGTTCTCTGGACTTGGCTGCTAGCATCTTGATTCCGGAGTTGTTTCCGCTTAACGCAACGGTGCTGGGGCGGTAAACCGCTCGACTTGTTGGGGCGGCGGAACTGGTTGTTGGGGAGCGTTGACCGTCCCGGGCTGGGTTCCGGCGGGCGTCGAATTGACCGCTTGAACGACTCCAGTATTCGGTTGCATCGCGCCAGGGTTCGGCTGCGCCACACCAGGGTTCGGTTGCACCGCGGCTGGGGTGCCCGTGCCCGGAACACCAGCAACCGTTGTGGCCGGTTGTGTTGCTTGGGGATTGGCGCGGCGTTCTTGTTCTTCGACCAGCAGTTTTTGCTTTTCGATCACTTCGTCCGGCTTTTCGAAGTCCATAAAGATTGGCGGTTCGTTAACGAATGGCGTCCAGGCCATGCCAGCCACACGCCAGCCTAGCGTTTCCTTGCGCAAGCCCCAGATGATGTTTTGTGTTTCGATCTTGCCATCGTCTAGCTTATCGGACAAGGTGCAACTGACATGGGCACCTTCCTGGTTATCCGGCATTTTCAGGAGTTGCACCCCGTGGATTTCGAATGACATCGAAGCGCTGCTACTGCTTAGGTCGTCCATGCCGATCCCTGCCTCGGCGATTCTTTGACGTGCCACCGTTGTTAAGAGTTTCTCGGCGACGTCCTTCTGACCTGTTTTGATTGCATTCAAGAATTGTTGCAAGACATCCTGTGGCAGTGCTAACGAATCCGGAGTTGCCGTGGGGGCAACCGCCACAGGGACCGCCTCATCGCTTTTCCCGCAACCGCTGACGCCGAGAGACGCAACGCCCAGCATGATGACCCACAACGTATGACGCATCGCCGAAACTCCTTGGCAAAACGGATCAGAATTCTCGCTGGACAGCGGTGAAGCTTGCCAAGCGGTGCTAGCAAAAACGATCGCCCGCCTCATGCGGGGTGCGGAAAGATGGCATTTTGGTCGTGAGAGGTCAAGACCGATTTTGAATGCATTCGCTTAGTCGGGTGCCGCTCTGAGCGCAGCGAAGGGCGAGGTGAGTCGCAACTCGCCACACCCTCAAGCCGCGCAGTATTGCACACACGGCATCGATTTGGCAGCAATCGACTTCAGCGCCAACCCAAGCCTGCGGATGGTACTCCATCCGCAGGGGGATTGATCGTGCGTCAACCTATGCCGTTTGCAGTTCGCGGCGATGATTGCGGTAAAAGCCGATCTTTTCCAACGCGATGTAGACCTCTTCCAGTGTCTTTTCGCCGAAGTTCGAGATGCTCAGCAAATCTTCGCGGGTGCTGTGCAACAGATCGTTGATCGTGAAGATCCCTTTTTCTTCCAAGCAGTTGGTCGTGCGCACCGAGAGGCCGATTTCGGCCGTACTCATCTCGAGCTTGGATTGCATGTCCTGAGCGGCGCGTTCACGAGAGTTCAGTGGAATGCGGGTCATCCGAAATCCTCCTTGAAGTGATGGAGACAAGTCAGCCATATCCCTAGCCGCGGCGATCTACGACAAATCGACGCGTGACTCGATGCGTTAAATATACCGCGATCGACGAATTTGACTACAGTTTTTCTGGGATTTTTTCGCAGTCGTGCTAGCAAGTGTAAGGCAAAATGCAGATTGAACAGAAGGCAGCAGAGGTAGCAGAGAGAATGCAAAAGCGGGATTCGACAGAAGGTAACGAAGGAAACGAAGAGCAGCTGCTGAAGATTTGATTGTTCTCATCAGGACAGGCTTTCGAAATCGCATGCTGCAGTTATTCGCGTCCTTTGCGATCTTCCTTTCGACCGAATTTTCCTTCCTTCGTTTCCTTTGTTGCCTTCTGTAGAATAAATCTGCTATCGCATTTCTCTGCTTACACTGCTGCCTCTTGTTCATAAATTTCGCATGCCTCGGTTTCTTCAGTTTCGTGACATCGTGATCGCCGGGATCGAGGCAGCTTGGCCGGACGAAGTGGTCAGCAGCAGCGATCTCGAACTGCGCTTGCAGCCGGTCTACGAGCGGCTCCGCTTGCCGGCGGGGCGGCTTGAGTTGATGACCGGCATTCGCGAACGGCGCGTCTGGCCCGTCGGCATGCTCCCGGGCGAGCAAAGCATCCGCACCGGTAACGCGCTGCTCGAACGCGTGGGTATCGCGCGCGAGAAGATCGGGCTAATGGTCCACGGTTCGGTTTGCCGTGATTATCTCGAGCCAGCCACCGCGGCGGGTGTGCATCGCGGGCTGGGGCTGTCGCACGATTGCTTGATCTACGATGTCTCCAACGCGTGCCTCGGGCTGCTCAACGGTGTCGTGCAAATCGCCAGCGCGATCATGGCGGGACAGATCGAGGCCGGCCTCGTCCTCGGCACCGAACAAAGCCGGCCGCTGATGGAAACGACGATCGCCGCGCTGAACCGCGACACGAGTCTCACCCGCGAGCAGATCAAACTGGCGATCGCGTCACTAACGATCGGTTCGGGCAGTGCCGGCTTACTCGTCACGCATCGCGATCTGGCCCCGAACGCGCCGCGCCTGACCAGCGGCGCAGCGACCGCCGGCACGGAGTATCACCAACTCTGCCACAGCGGCCGCGATGAGTCAGTCGCGAACGGGATGGCGCCGCTGATGACGACCGACTCGGAGCAATTGATGCACGCCGGAATCAAACTCGGCGCCGAAACATTCGCCGCGTGGTGCCAGCACAACCAGTGGCAAGCCGGCGACGTCCAAAAGACGGTCTGCCACCAAGTCGGCCTAACGCATCGCAAGCTGATGCTCCAATCGCTCGGCTTAGACGCGGCCCACGATTACCACACCGTCGAATGGCTCGGCAACACCGGCTCAACCGCGCTCCCAATCACACTCGCCGAAGCAATCCGCGCAAACCACATCGCCGCCGGCGACCGCGTCGCGCTGCTTGGGATAGGGTCAGGGATCAATGTCCTGATGCTGGGTCTGGAGTTTTCGCCGCAATAAAAGCCCGCGGCGTAAGCCAGGGTTTGAGGAATTTTCGTTGCCCGTAGGGTTAGCGTCGGCGACAAAAATTTAAACCAGAATAAGAGAAACGAAAAATCCAAATACAGTTTTCGCCGCAAGAAAAACAAAGAGAGCAAAAGTGGTATTTGGCTCTTCCCGTTTCTAGACGCGTTGCACTGTCGCTGATAATCATTTCCGATCATTGTAAAAACGCTTGAAAGCAATTCTTACCGGTGTGTGGTTTTCAGATTCATTCCAATGCGGGGGAGCTAGCATTTCTCGCTTGGAACAGATAGCTTCAATCAGTTCCTGTTTCTTTTGAACAAGTTGCATGTTGTTCAATTGCAATTGTTCAAGTGCATTGCAAACACCGTCGAACAAAAAACACGCGGCAGATCTTGGCGCATCAGGGTGTTGCATTATGGAATCGAAAGGCAGAAAAATCGTAAATTCTACATCTTTAGCTTTCCTAAAGACCGTTGGTCCTCTCAGTTCGTTTTCTTCAATCAGGTGTTTGGCACTGACTCTGAAAATAAGTTCAGAAACTTCACCGTAAGTTTTTGAAAACTCAGGTGAGGGTGATACCAACGCCGTAATTTCCGCTGTAAGAAACCGTTGGAAATGTACAGAGAAAGGAAAATTGGCATCAACTTCAATGTACACCTGGCTGAATGATATTTTCATGATGCGGAAATAATACGCGTCAAGGAGCCACTGCTTTTGTAGGCATTGCAAGCCAGATCATTTTTTTGCTTTCTTTGCGGCAAAAACTCTCCAGCATTTTTTGTGTCTTGTATGTTCAAAAAAGGTTCTCAAGTTGGTTCAATGAAAGCTGCTGCTTCCTCTGCTGGCCGGCGGGGGAAGGGGCGGTCGCGTGGAGATCGATTGTGTCCCGGACCTCGCAAGGCCGAACAAAAGCAAGATCGCA
>JBGSSS010000191.1:0-11214 GCA_041736895.1 Pirellulales bacterium | reverse complement strand
GCCGTCGCGGCACTGCTCGGCGAGTTGAGTCCACTCGAAGCGTCGCGCGGCAATCCGATCGTCGTCGCCGGTCCGCCGGGTGTGGGCAAGTCGCATCTCGCGCGCGGCATCGCCGCCGCGTGGCTCGCACGCGGAGCGGAGCAGGGAAGCGTCATCCAACTCACGGGCCAAGACTTCCTCGCCGAATCGCGCGTGGCCCTTGAGCGCAATCAATTGGTCGCGTGGCAGACGCGCATGCGCAGCGCGCGGTTGTTCATCCTCGACGACCTACAACAACTCGCGGGTCAGACAACTGGCTTGCTCGAACTGCGGGCGACGATCGACGAACTGCTGGCCAACGGGGCGCAGGTCCTGATCACGACGCGGCTCGAGCCGGAACATATTCCAAACCTGAGCGCGGCGTTTGTCGCACGCTTGCAGAGCGGCTTGTCGCTGACGTTGCAGCCGCCGGGCGCACTCGTGCGCACGGAACTTTGGTTGCGCTACGCCGCGGCCCAGATGATCGATTTGATGCCAAATGTGGCGGAATCCCTGGCAAATGCGCTCAAATTGACCGCTGGCGAGATTTGGCAACTGGCCGATGAACTGGCCGCGCCGATTGATTCGACGAGCGAATCGCGTGCAACACGAATGATTCGCGCCGAGCAGGCAAAGCAGGCACTCGTATCGCAGCGTCCGGGCTTGAAGCCGAACATTCGCACGATGACGAACTTGGCCGCGCGATACTTCGGCGTGAAGGTTCCGGAGATGCTCGGCCCGACGCGACGGCGGTCGGTGGTGACGGCGAGGAACTTGGTCATTTACATGGCGCGGCAGTTGGGTCAGATCAGCCTGGAGCAGTTGGGCAAACACTTCGGCGGCCGCGATCACACGACGGTGCTACACGGGTACCGTGTGATCGAGGAACGTTTGCAAACGGATCCGCAACTGCGTCAGGCGCACGAGGAGCTGCGCAAGATGCTCGCGCAGGGGAATTTGTGATGTGCATTTTTGTACGACGGACTTCCAGTCCGTCGCTTGATGCTTCGGGATTTCGACGGACTGGAAGTCCGTCGTACAGTGAAAAAACGCTCCGCAGAATGGATGGAACGCAGTTGTGGACAACGCGTTGCTTGATTGTTACTGAACATCGAGATTCAACAGCGTACTCCGCGCGGCGCGGCGACGGGTGCTTTTGGCAACGGAACCCCAACACCAACTCAACGCATGGACAACATGCCACGAACGGCTTATCCCCAGACGAACACTTGACGCAAAACATTTTGAGGAAACGACTTAACGATTATTTGATGCACAGAAAATGCCTGCTCGGACGCGGCCTCTGTTACTGATACTGATCTATAAGAAAGTAAAAGAGAGAGAAACAAAATGCATCCAAGGAGGTGAACTCCTTGGCTTTGCAATCCCAACACAAGTCATCGAACACAACAAAGAAACACACACATTCATCACATCATCGAACTGAGTCTCTCCAATGAAATTGACGTTTGATCGCGAACAGTTTGCCAATGCGTTTGCCATCGCCCAGGGCGTGGCCCCGGCCCGCAGTCCGAAGCCCATCCTGCAGAACGTGAAGTTCGAAGCGACCAAGGACGGCGGGCAGTTCCTGGCCACGGACCTGGAAATCGGCGTGCGCGTCAAGGTCGACGGGCTCGACGTCAGCGATCCGGGCAGCACGGTCCTGCCGATCCAACGCTTCTCGCAAGTCCTGCGCGAATCGCGCGACAAGCAGATGACGCTCGAAGTCAGCGGCAACGGCGCCGTCGTCAAAGGTGAACGGTTCAAGGTCAAACTCTCGACCGAAAGCCCCGACGAGTTTCCAAGCATCGCCGATTTTCACGAAGAGAAGTATCACGCGATCAACGCGCCGCTGCTGCGCGAGATCATCAAGCGGACCGCCTTCGCGACGGACAACGAAAGCAGCCGCTACGCCCTCGGCGGCGTGCTCATGGAGATGAGCGAGAGCCACATCATCGCCGTCGGCACCGACGGCCGCCGTCTCGCCAAGATGGAAGGCGCCGCCACGGCCCATGCCGGGCATCAAACCGTTGATAACCCGACGATCATCCCGACCCGCGCGTTGACGCTGATCGAACGCGCCATCGGCGATGAGGGCGAGGTGAAGATCGCAGCCCGCGGCAATGACTTGCTCGTCCACAACGAGCGGCTGACGCTGTACACGCGGCTGGTCGAAGGCCGGTTCCCTCGCTGGCGCGATGTCTTGCCCAAGCGGCCCGACGCGACCAAGATTCCGATCCAAGTCGGCTCGCTGCTCGAAGCTGTCCGCCAGGCCGCGATCGTCACCAGCGACGAAAGCCGGGGCGTCGATTTCAAGTTCGGCGGCGGGAAGCTCGAACTGCACGCCAACACGGCGCAGGTCGGCGAGTCCGAAGCATCGATGATCGTCGCCTACGACGGTCCGGGCATCACGATCACACTCGATCCGCGGTTCATGATCGACTTTCTCAAGGTCCTGCCCATCGATCGTACGATCATTTTCGAAGCGATGGACGGCAGCGGCCCCGCGGTTTTGAGCACCGACGACGGGTATCAGTACGTGATCATGCCGCTGAGCCGGGATCGTTAGTTGAATTGCAATCCCGTTTAGCCACGACCCGCAGGGGAGTTTTCCAAAATCGCCGCACCGCAAAAAATCGCCGATGTCCTCGCGCGTCTCATCACGCAGCGCGGCTACGCGCGGATGCAGGGAGCAACCGTTGAGCGCGACGTCTGGGCCGAAGCCGTCGGCCCGCAGATCGCCGCGCTGAGCCGGCCGGGCGAACTGAAACGCGGCGTGTTGGATGTGTACGTGACAAGCAACATCCTGATCCAAGAACTTGGATACCAAAAGCTAACACTCCTCGCCGCGCTGCAAGCAAAACTCCCAACACACAAGATCACCGGCCTGCGGTTCAAGGTCGGCAGCATTTCGTAGCTCGTAGCCATTGCTACGAGGGACAAGATTCACCACCACGGATGGACAAACAATGAAAGCCCGAGGCGTAAGCCAGGGCGTCATCTTTTGTCGCCCACAGCGTTAGCGAGGGCGACAAAAGATGAATGCAAATGCCGTTTGAACAGAAGAGAGCAAAGGCAGCAAAGAAAACTTGATCCATCATTCCTTTGCTAACTTTGCTGCCTTCTGTTCAAAATAATTTGAATGCATTTTCGACAGAAGGAAACGAAGCAAAGACAAATTCGATTGATTGAAACCAACCCCGATCTTTGATCGGGGGCGAATGAAACTTTACCGAAGAGAACCATGTCCGAAGCCAACGACACGCCGCAGAACGAAACACCACCGAACGAAACACCCGTAAATGATTCCCCCGCCTTGCCGGACGCCGCCGCTGTGCCCGTGGCCGACAACATGGGCGAGTACGGCGCCGATCAGCTCAAGCACCTGAGCGACCTCGAACACGTCCGGGCCCGCACGGGCATGTATATCGGCGACACGAGCGTGCGCGGGATGCATCACCTGGTCTACGAAGCTGTGGACAACTCGATCGACGAAGTCATGGCCGGTCACGCCAAAGAAGTCATCGTCACGATCAATCTCGATGACAGCGTCAGCATCACCGACGATGGCCGCGGCATTCCCGTGGAACTCCACCCGGGCCTGAGCAAAGAAATGCGCCGCGACGTCAGCACCCTCGAGGGCGTCATGACGGTGCTGAAATTCGGCGGCAAATTCGACAAATCGGCGTATAAAACGTCGGGCGGGCTGCACGGCATCGGCGTGAAGACGGTCACCTTTCTCAGCGAATGGTGCAAGGCCGAGGTCCGCCGCGACGGGCATCTCTATCAACAAGAATACTCCCGCGGCAAGCCGACCGGCGAGGTCCATCGCATTGGCAAGGCGACCGGCACCGGCACCAAAATCACGTTCTTCCCCGATCCCGAAGTCTTCCACAACATCAAGTTCGACTACAACATCTTGTACGGCCGTTTGCAGGAACTCGCGTTTCTGAATCGCGGCGTCAAGATCTCGCTGAGCGACGAACGAAGCAAAGACAAAGAAACCAAGGTCGCCTTCTGCTACCAACGCGGCATCGTCGAATATGTCGAGTTTCTGAACAAAGCCAGCGACCCGCTGCACGAAGTCATCTTCGTCGCCAAGGAACAAGACGGCGTCGAAGTCGAAGTCGCCATGCAGTACACCAACGAGTTCACCGAACAAGTCCGCAGTTTCGTCAACAACATCAACACCGTCTCGGGCGGCACGCACCTCGCCGGCTTCCGCACCGCGTTGACGCGCACCGTGAACAGCTATGGCAAGAAAGCCGATCTGTTCAAGGATCTTTCGCCCACCGGCGATGACATCCGCGAAGGCCTTACCTCGATCGTCAGCGTGCGCGTGCCGGAACCGAAGTTCGATTCGCAAGTCAAAGCCAAACTCAACAACGGCGAAGTCGAATCCGTCGTAAATAGCGTCGTCGGCGAAGTCCTCGGCAAGTTCTTTGAAGAGAACCCCAAGGTCGCCAAGCTCATCGCGCAAAAGGGGATCCTCGCCGCCGAAGCGCGCGAAGCAGCCCGCAAGGCCAAGCAACTTCTCCGCGACCGCAAGGGCGTCCTCAGCGGCGGCTCGTTGCCCGGCAAGCTCCGCGACTGCACGAGCCGCATCGTCGAACGCTGCGAACTCTACCTCGTCGAAGGTGACTCCGCCGGCGGCTCGGCCGAAGGCGGGCGGCTCCGCGATTTCCAGGCGATCCTTCCCCTGCGCGGCAAAATCATCAACGCCTACAAATCGCGCGAGGACAAGGTCCTCGACAACGCCGAAGTCCGCAGCATGATCGCCGCGATCGGCATCGGGATCGGCGAGGACGTCGATCTGTCGCGCCGCCGCTACAACAAGGTCGTCATCATGACCGATGCCGACGTCGACGGCAGCCACATTCGCACGCTGCTGCTCACGTTCTTCTATCGCCAGATGTACCACCTGATCACCGGCGGGCACGTCTACGTCGCCCAGCCGCCGCTGTTCCGTGTGAAGACCAAGAAGCAAACCTACTACGTCCAAACCGACGAAGAAATGAAGACCCAGCTCCTCGACCAAGGCCTGGGCGATTCGGTCTTCGAGCCGGACACCGAGCGCAAGATCGGCGGCGCCGACATCAAGCGGCTCACCAAAACACTCGCCACGATGGAAGAGGCGATCATCACGCTCGAAAAACGCGGGATCAGTCTCCGCACCCACGCCAAGCGCCTCGACGCCGAGGGCAAGCTCCCCGTCTATCACGTCTACCTCGGCAAGCAAGAGTTCTGGTTCAACACGCGCAAAGAGGTCGATGATTTCGTCGAGTCCGAAGAAAAGAAACTCGGCAAGGAACTCAGTGTCGCCGACGCGGCGGCGGTAGCACCCGAAGAGAAAGCGAAAGACGCCACGACCGAAACCAACGGCGACCCGAACGCCGAGTTGGCCAATGGGCAGGCCGCGAATGGCGCGGCCAATGGCAGCGCGGCGAACGGCGAAGCGGCGGCCGCGGCCGATCCGCTCAAACCGGCGTCGCTGCTCCATATCGTCGAGCTGCACGAGGTCCGCAAGATCAACGCCGGCCTCGCCGACCTCAAAACCCAAGGGTTCGACATCCAAGCGCTGATCCCGCAAGACCGCACCGGCCGCGAAGACAGCCGCTACAACCTCCGCCGCGGCGAAAACGTCAGCGGCCTCAACGACCTCCGCGGGCTGCTCGCGGCGATCCGCGCCGCCGGCGAAAAGGGGTTGCAGATCACCCGCTTCAAGGGTCTAGGCGAAATGAACGCCGAAGAGCTGCGTGAAACAACGCTCGACCCCGCCAACCGCACGCTGCTCAAGGTGAGCATGGAAGACGCCGGCGCGGCGGACAGCCTCTTCCGGATCCTGATGGGCGACAAGGTCGAACCGCGCCGGGAGTTTATCGAACGGCATGCGCTCGAGGTGAAGAATTTGGATGTTTAATCAATGTGCTTTATATAAGTCATAAAGTATGTCACGGAAATCACGTGGCACTCGGATTACGTTGTTGATTCCTGTGGATAGTTCGGCAGTTCCTTTTGGAAACAGGAGAGTAAGATGGGTCGCACTCGTGCTGTTGGAAGTCTTGCTGATCGTTTGAATACACCGCAACTTGACGGTGCGCTTCAAGATGCCGCAATTGATCTTGCTCAGTTAGTTGAACCAGCAGCGTATGTTGGCGAAGTGTTCAGTCTTGGATATAGCGAAGCACTAGTTCAAGTACACGACTTCCATCGCAAACAGGTTGGCGGTATTCCGGCACTTTCTTTCTTGTTGGCCACTCGCGTAACAAACGCTCAGGATCTCGACATTCGAACCGAGGACGCCTCGGTTTTGTTGCTTCGTGTTCTGGATCACGCAGACTTACCTAATGCGGCTGAAGCATTAAGAATCCGTGTTGAAAATGCTCAGCAGGTGAGCGGTGTCGTCGAGAGAAATTGGGATCATCGAGATGTTATGGATCCTGCCACAAGCCAGCTTTTGAGCTATGCCGGCGTTCGCTGCAGAGTTATTGGAACATTTTTCATAAGCAACGCGGGTATCGATGCTGCGCCAAATTATGTATTAAATTTTGGCTCAGATATTAGCAACTACTATCCGAATCAAGGTCTTAAAGTTTTCAAGCCAAGGGCTGACGTTTTAACTCGTATTGTCAATTATCGTGACCCGGCTCTCGGCGCTGCGTCTCCAGTTTTAGTCAATGTTGGAACTATTAGGTACGCCTCAACTCATAGACCATTTCAAAACATTGGAAGCGTCCAGTTTGCAATCACTCCAACGGACATGCTCGGACAAAAGACAGCGCTATTTGGGATGACCCGAACTGGCAAGTCGAACACAACAAAAGTCATAATCAAATCGATCTTTGAATTACGCTGGAATCCGGCAAATAATCTCACCATCGGTCAACTCGTATTCGATCCAAATGGCGAATATGCCAACGAAAACACGCAGGATGGCGGCAACCTAGCTCCTTCAGCAATTAAAAACGTTTGGGCTACAGCTCCCACGAACAACCAGCAATATCAAGCTGATGTCGTCACGTATGGAATCACCCCCCATCCGAATGACCCGAATCGAAATTTGATGCTTTTGAATTTCTACATTGACGGCAATTTGCAAATTGGCAAAGAGATAATTGATTCTTCCTTAGCAGGAGATACTACTAAGTACATTTCTAACTTCAGGGATGTGGTTTTCGATGCACCTGCTCCGACAGACCGCTCGGCAATGACACGCTATAACCGGCGTGTTTTGGCATATCGTACGCTGTTGCACAAAGCTGGTTTGCGTCCACCAGCGAACTTGAATCCAGTTGTAACAAATTTATTTGGAGCACCTTTGTTAGCTGCCATGAATGGCAGTACTCATGCAGACGCAGCAGATTTCCAGGCAGCGGCGGCAATTTTCGCCAAACGAAATCCAAGTTGGTCCGAAATGGAAACAGCGTTCGCCGGCCTTCGTGATTTTATCGCCGGCAAGGATACCGGGTATGGTGCTTTTAATACGGCTTATGTTGCCAACAGCACTTCAGGTTCTTGGGCCGATGACGATCTTAAGAAAATCCTCGAACTTTTTGATTATCCAAATGGGTCGCGTTCTGTGGGCAGAGTTAGCGAGCAGCATACTCCAACAACAGGATCAGACTACGCCGATGACATCTACGATCATCTAGTAAGTGGCAGACTCGTTATCGTAGATCAATCAAGCGGCTCACCCGAATTGAACAAGTCATCCGCTGACAGAATTATCACAAGAATTTTCCAACGTAACCAGCTCGCGTTTCGTAGCGGAGCTGTGCCCCCCGAAATTCTTGTTTATGTTGAAGAAGCACACAACATACTGCCGTCGTCTTCTGATTTGGATCTCAAGGACATGTGGGTTCGAACGGCCAAAGAAGGCGGGAAGTATCGGATTGGATTGATCTATGCGACTCAGGAAGTGAGCTCTATTCAAAAAAACATTCTGCGAAATACATCGAATTGGTTCATCGGCCATCTGAACAATACAGATGAGACCCGAGAACTACGTAAGTTCTATGACTTCGCTGATTTTGAGCAAAGTATTTTGCGAGCTCAAGACAAAGGTTTTTTGCGTGTTAAAACTCTTTCCAATCCTTTCGTCGTGCCTGTACAAGTCGAACGTTTCAGCATTCAACCAGCGCCCGTCGGCGAGGATGATTAAATGCCATACGAAGGAGAATTCGCCACCTATCGTTCGATTCGACGAATAGTTGAAAATCCAAAAGTTCAAGCGCTCTTGAACCGGTGTCGCTTTTTGGAAATCGATCGAACCCAAGCCTCAACTACACCCTACGCGGCCCCAGTCGCCGCGGCTCAACTTCCCGAATTAGTTTTAGCAATAGATGGGAGTTACCAAGAAGTTGATGTGAAAAACGGTTTCCCAGGCGCAAAGGTGGGATACGTGACCGTCGCAAGTGTTTTGCTCGACTTGCATCGAATCACTGAATTGGACGAATACCGGCCAATTAATCCAATCGAATTTCGAACGACTGAGCACGCGGAAACAATTGATGCCGCGATGCCTGGCACAAATATCACTACAATTCACGAAACTACAGCAAGAGCAGCGTTCCGTAAGCAGCTGTATGACGTCTTCTACGACGTTATTTTGGATGAGGTACACCATACGCGCTTGCTGACAACGTACGAGGAGCTACTTGCCCACAAACCGCAAACCAATCCACAAAGTTGCCCTTATAAAGAATCAAATGATTGCAACATTGAATTTGTTGTCGGGCCAGGAATTTCAGCTTGCCCCGGCTGCGGTGGTCAAATTTATTCTACGGATGCCCTGAGAATTCATGAGCGCTTTAATGACCTTGGGTCCAACGGTGAAGCATTCGGATTGGTGATGCAAGTTTGGGAACGAGTATTGCTAGTTCATTATCTGCGGTGTTTTGAAAAACAGAATATTCTGGACAAAGTCACGAAGTTAGCATTTTTCGTTGACGGTCCTCTAGCGGTATTTGGTCCTCCCGCCTGGTTAAGTGCTGCAATCAGCATCGAACTCAAGCGTATCAATACCAAAGTTCAACAAATGACGAACAAAGATCTTGTAATAGTGGGTGTAGAAAAAACCGGAAACTTTGTCGAGCATTTTTCGCAGATCGATCAAACCGAAGAACCGGGAGTCACTAGGTATGGTCCTCGGACGTACACGTTACTAGTTGATGCTTATATCAAATCGCGAATCACGTGCTCGGATTCCGATCGTCGCTACGGAAAAGACACTTATTTCGGGAGGAAAATGTTCTACAAAAGCGCAAGCGGTGCCATGATCGTGGCAACGATCCCTTTCCTGAATGATGCTCAAGATACGCTTGCCACTGATGACCCGGCTTTGTATCCTCAGCTGCCAGCGATCTTCACTCTTCTCGATAAGCTAGCATCGTCGAGACATCTCAATGCGGTAACTCCACTGGTTGCAGCTCATTCTTATGCCGCGATTCCACTTAATCTGGGAACACGTGTCCTTCGAAGCCTCGCGCTGGCTTTAATGGGTGAGCGTTGAAATGTCTAATACAATTGCAAAATTTGGCACTCCGCAGCAACGCTGGGCGTGTGTTGGTCCTTATTATGCAATGTTCCCTTACTCGTTCGCTGAAAAGGTCATTCGCCAGTACACGTGCAAAGGTGACCTGATCCTTGATCCGTATTCCGGTCGGGGGACGGCGATCTATGCCGCGGCCTGTAACGAACGAAAAGCAATCGGAATCGAAATCAATCCTGTTGGCTTTGTCTATTCGAGAGCCAAGCTTCTTCCTGCGAATCAATTGGATGTCGAAAAAAGATTGATTGAAATTGGAAAGCTGGCGGCAGACTTCAATGCCGCGGCGGCGAAACTTCCAAATTTTTTCCATCATTGTTACACGTCTAAGGTCCGATCATTTTTGCTGGCCGCGCGCCAATATTTAGATTGGCGGAATAATCGAGTCGATTGGACGTTGATGGCTTTTTTGCTGATAAATTTGCATGGCAAGATTCAAGATTCGCTATCGAATCAAATGCGGCAAGCAAAATCACTCTCTCCGCAGTATGCGATTGCTTGGTGGAAAGATAAGGGGTTCCGGCCTCCCGAAGTCAATCCTGTTGAATACATCAAAGAGAAAATGGTTTGGCGTTATGCGAAGGGTCGAAAAATTCATTCAAACGCGCGCGTGTTCTTGGGAGATAGTGAAAGCAGGCTTAGCAGTCTTGCACCCACGTTGAAGTCCTTGGAAGCAAAAAATGTAAAACTGTTGCTCACCTCCCCGCCGTACTGGGGTGTCACAAATTACCACTATGATCAGTGGTTGCGACTTTGGTTGCTTGGTGAAGCTTCGTTGCCTAAGCCGAAAGCTGGGCCGAACCGCGGGAAATTTTTAGACAGAGCAAAGTACCAGGAAATGCTTTTAAACGTATTCACTGCCGCGGCGGAACTCATGTCCAAAGATTCTGTCGTGTATGTTAGAACTGATAGTCGTGAATTCACTTTGGAGTCGACGATAGATGCGCTTACCGCAGCATTTCCGAAGAAAAATCTTCGACGACGTCGTCAACGTTATCAAAGAGCAATACAAACAGAATTATTCGGTGGGCATACGCCAGAAGATGGTGAGACGGATTTAGTTTTGAAATAAGTATGGCTCCCGTGGGGCACATATTTCATCTGCTTATCATTTCGGGGGTTCGCTGCGCTCATCCCCGGCCACCCATCCTTTTCGAACAGACTTTCTGACCTTCCCACCCTGCCATGAACCCCTTCGAAACCGCCGAAGCCGTGCAGGCGTCTCGAGCAAAGGGCGAAGATCGGGTGGGGGTTGTGCGCTTCGAGGATCGGCTCGTCATTGTCGTTGCGGATGGGGCGGGAGGGACGAGTTGCGGCGGCACCGTCGCGACGGATGGGCTCTTCAACTATGCCAAGCCTTGCTTTGAATATTCGGAATTACATTGCTTTAGGCAGCGAAAGGGATTGTTTCAGCTGAATTTCTACGCGCAGTCTAAAAGCTTTCGCTTCGAGAACATCCATTTCCGAGGCTGCACCTGCTTCAAATCTTGCTTGCGCAATTTTTTCTTGATTGCTTGCTTCTTGAGTTGCGTTCTGCAGAATGGTAACTCGTTCACTAGCAAGTTCCGTGGCTTCTAATTCGGCTTCTAGCAAATCGCGTTGCCAGATACCAACTTCTCTCATGCTTCTTTTGCCTTCGGCGTAGAATC
>JBGSSS010000172.1:0-11633 GCA_041736895.1 Pirellulales bacterium | reverse complement strand
CGAAGGAAATCTCTGGCGGACGGCGAGCGGGAAGTTCGCCTGCGCGATCGACGGCGACCTGGGCGATTTGCGGCCCGGCGATCGCGTGCGCGTCGCGGGCTTCATCGCACGCTTGCCAATGCCCTTGAACCCCGGCGAATTCGATTTCGCCCATCACGCGCGTGCCGACGGCGAAATGTGCCAGGTCCGGAGCGATATCCCGGCCGCGGTGCAAATTCTGCAAAAGGCTCAATGGTGGTGGCCAAGTTCGTGGCTGCCCGAGGTGCGGCGTTGGGGGACGTCGATCTTGCAACGGTATCTGAGCCAGTACGAGGCGACGCTCGCCGGCGCAATCTTGCTCGGCACGCGCGAGGAATTGCCATACGAACAGACCGAGGAGTTCCTCCTCACGGGCACGATCCATGTGCTGTCAATCTCGGGCATGCACGTCGGCATCTTGGCCTGGGGGTTGTTCCTCGCGCTGCGCAGCGGATGGATAGGACGAAAGAAGGCACTCTTCATGGTCATCGTGCTGACGACACTTTACACGTTGATGACCGACAGCGAACCGCCAGCGATCCGCGCGACGATTCTCGTGGCCGTAGTCTGCGTCTCCTTGATGACGGGGCAAGCAGGCATGGCTTTCAACTCGCTCGCCTTTTCGGCGATCGTGGTCTTTCTGATCAATCCCAACGATTTGTTTCGCACCGGGACGCAGTTGTCGTTTATCTCGATGAGCGTGTTGAGCTGGCTCTCGTCGTTTTGGTCCGGCACACGCGTTATTCCGCCTCTAGACCGGTTGATCCAGCGTTCGATGAACTGGCGCGAACGCTTGGTCATGTGGATCGTCGTTTGGTTTGTCATCAGTTTCTTGACCGGGACGTTGATCTGGCTGGCGACGTTGCCATTGGTCGTCGCGCGGTTTTATTTGATCTCGTGGAGCGCGCTGGTGCTCAATATCTTTTTGAGTCCCATCGTGACGCTGGCGATGATCAGCGGGTTTCTCGTCCTCGCGACGGGGTGGTGGTTTCCTTGGGCCGCGCAGGTGTTCGGCACCTGCTGCGATGCGATGCTGGAATTGACCGCGACGATCATTCACTACGCCGCGCGGACGCCGGGAAGCTACTCCTGGCACAGCGGGCCGAGCGATTGGTGGCTGATCGGGTTTTATGCCGGACTCGGCGCGTGGGCCGTGTTTCGGGTTTGGCTGCCAGGCTTCCGATTTGGCGTCCCGGTCTTGTTGGTCTATTGCGCCCTAGGTTGGTTTGAACGCGTGTGGCATGACCGGCGCGAGCCAGGGCCGCGGACGACCTTCATCGCCGTGGGGCATGGCGGCGCGACGCTTATCGAGATGCCCGATGGGCGCAACATTCTTTACGATTGCGGCCGCCTGGGCTCGCCGATCATCGGCGAACGCGCTGTTGAAGCGGTGCTGCGCTCGCGCGGCATTCGCCGGCTCGATGCGGTCATTCTTTCGCACGCCGACACGGATCATTACAACGCGGTGCCGGAACTGCTGCGGCGGTTCGAAGTGTCGCAGATTCTGGTCTCGGGAAAAATGCGCGACGAGTTGAACAAGCTGCGTGACGATGCCGCCAATAGTAACTCGGAAAACGCCACGCCGCTCCCCGGTACCAAGGCCGCGCTGTTGCTGTTAGCTCGGGCCATCGAGCAGCACGGCGTCCAGCTCAATGTCACCGCGAGCGGCGCGAACCTCAGCACCGATCCGGCGTTCGCGCTGCGCACGCTGCATCCCCCGGCGCTCGGCATCGAAGGGAACGACAATGCGAATAGCGTCGTGCTGGAGTTGGAATATCGCGGCCGGCGCGTGCTCCTGACGGGCGATTTGGAAAAGGGAGGGATCGCCCGCCTATTAGACAATGACCGCCGTCATTATGATGTGTTGCAGGTTCCGCATCACGGCAGCGTCAATAATCGACCGGCGGAGATCGCTGCCTGGACGAGTCCAACTTGGGCCGTCTTGTGCAGCAGCTTGACCGATCCGGTGGATAAAGCCACGGCGGCCTATCAAGAAGCGAGCGCCACGGTGCTGCATCTTGCGAAGATCGGCGCGACCCGCGTGCGTTGGACAGAGCAGGGGGTCGAGGTACGAACGTGGCGCGAAGCGCCGTGGTGATTGTAGGCCCGGCTGTGCCGGGCTGTGAGCAGACGTAGTGCTGCAAGTTCGTCTTGCAAACCAGTACGCGCTGACATGCAAGGTTTTCTCACAAACATCGTCCAACGACGTTGCGGCACAGCCGCACCTACGAATACGCATGCCCCACTGGTCTGACAAAGTCGTTCTCATCACCGGCGCGTCGAGCGGACTGGGGCTGAATCTGGCGCGCGCTTGGTTTCAAACGGGCGCGCGAGTCGTCATGGCCGCGCGAGACGTGGAGCGCTTGAAGGCTGCTGCGGAATCGCTCTCGAAAGATCCCGAACGCTGCTTGGCCATTCCCTGCGACGTCACTAAAGATGACTCCGTCAAGAATCTTATCGATCATGTTCAAACGCACTTCGGCCGACTCGATGTGCTCGTGAACTGCGCTGGAGCGTCGGCACGCGGCACGATCGCCGAAACCAAGCTCGCGGAATTTCAGCGGAACTGGGAATTGAACGTCCTGGCGCTCGTGCGTTGCACGCAAGCCGCGCTGCCGCTCCTTACCGCATCGCGGGGGCACATCGTCAACATCGGGTCGCTCTCGGGCAAACTCGGCGCGCGGTATGTCGGTCCTTATTCGGCGACAAAGCATGCCGTGACGGGAATTTCGCAGCAATTGCGTCTGGAATTAGAGCCAGCGGGAGTGCATGTGCTGCATGTCTGCCCCGGCCCGATCCGCCGCGATGACACCGCGCCGCGCTACGCGGCGGCGACGATGGAAAAGCTGCCCGACGCCGCGCACAAACCCGGCGCGGGGGCCAAGATCCGCGGTCTCGATCCGGCCTGGCTCGCGCACAAGATCATCGCCGCGACGGAACGGCGGAAGCGCGAGCTGATCTTGCCGTGGAAGGCGAACCTGCTGATCACACTCGGAACAATTTCGACACGGCTGGGGGATTGGCTGCTGAAAAAGATGACGGGGGGATAGCGTGGAGATTTGATTGAGGATTGCCCACGATGATGTCTTTCAGCGTCTAGGGAAAAGGAAGAAGGGAAAAGGTGGTTGATCGTGGCATTCACCACCTTTTTCCTTTTCCCTTTTTCCTTCGCGGAATCGTGCTTGGTCTGAAATTTCCTGCTTGCCATCGCTTCACCTCACTTGTCACTGGCCGCCGTCGCAAGATACGATAAGCGGCTAACCGTCCAACGACTTTTTCATCTTAGAAGGTTCCGCCATGCCCGCCGCGTTTGATGTCCAAAAGATCGCCTACGAAGGCCCCTCCAGCCGCAACCCGCTGGCTTTTCATCACTATAAGGCCGATGAAATCGTCGCCGGCAAGTCGATGAAGGATCACTTCCGCTTCAGCGTCAGCTACTGGCACACGATGCGCGGAACCGGCAGCGATCCCTTCGGACCCGGCACGATGCTGCGGCCTTGGGACGACGGCAGCGACTCGATCGAGAATGCCCAGAATCGCGCCCGCGTCGCGTTCGAGTTCGTCGAGAAACTCGGTGCGCCGTATTACTGCTTTCACGATCGCGACGTCGCCCCCGAGGGAAAGACGCTCGCCGAGTCGAACAAGAATCTCGACGCCGTCGTCAAAGTCTTGAAGGAAGAACAGCAGCGCACGGGGATCAAGCTACTGTGGGGCACGGCGAACTTGTTCAGCAATCGCCGCTACATGCACGGTGCCGCGACGAGCCCGAACGCCGATGCGTTTGCATACGCCGCTGCTCAGGTGAAGAAGGCGATGGAGGTCACCAAGGATCTCGGCGGCGAAGGGTACACGTTTTGGGGCGGCCGCGAAGGATATCAGTGCTTGTGGAACACGGACCTGAAGCGCGAGTTGGACAACCTCGGCCGGTTCATGCACATGGCCGTCGATTATGCCAAGGAAATCGGCTTCACCGGCCAGTTCTACTTCGAACCGAAGCCCAAGGAACCGACCAAGCACCAGTACGATTTCGATGTCGCCGCGTGCTTGAACTTCCTTCGCACCTACGGCCTCGAGAAGCATGTGAAAATGAACATCGAAGCGAACCACGCGACGCTCGCAACGCACTCGATGCATCACGAAGTTGAATTCGCCGCGAGCCAAGGGTTCCTCGGCTCGATCGACGCCAACGCCGGCGACTTGCTCCTCGGCTGGGACACGGATCAATTCCCGACCGACATCTACACGACGACGCAGATCATGCATGTGCTGCTCAAGTACGGCGGCTTCACGACCGGCGGGTTGAACTTCGACGCCAAGGTTCGCCGCGAAAGCTTCGAGCCGGTCGATCTGTTCCACGCCCACATCGGCGGGATGGATGCCTTTGCCCGCGGCCTGAAGATCGCGGCCGCGATGCAAAAGGAAGGCCTGCTCGACAAGCTGCTGCAAGAACGCTACGCGAGTTGGACCAGCGGCGTCGGCGCCGACATCACCGCCGGCAAGCACAGCTTCAAGTCGCTCGAAAAGTACATGCTCGAAAAAGGCGAAGCCGCGCCGAACCAAAGCGGGCGGCAGGAGTTGATTGAGAATATTGTGAATATGTATATGTAAATTGAATTTCGAACAGCAATTTCAAGCCTCGCGATTCACGGATCGCGAGGCTTTTTTTATTTACCGAAACGGCTGCTGCCGAATACAATAGAAGCAACAGGAGATCACCTATGTCGACAATTCCTCGTACCCCGCCAACCTACGAAGATCTGGCAAAGATCGACCAGAAGGCCGAGATCGTTGATGGAGAAATCGTTTTAATGTCACCAACTGGCGGGTTTTCTGGCTTTGCTGGCGATGAAATCTATTCATCATTGCGGGCTCATGCTCGTAAGCTCGGCAAAGGTATCGCCATTGGCGACAATAAAGCATTTCGGGTCGATTTGCCTCGAAGAAAATCATTTTCTCCAGATGCGGCTTATCATCTAGGTGAAATCGGAAAAAAGTTCTATGACGGTGCCCCCATCTTCGCTGTCGAAGTACGAAGTGAAGGAGATTATGGCCCCAAAGCCGAGCGAGCGATTGCCAACAAACGCGCCGACTATTTCGCAGCCGGCACTCTTGTCGTCTGGGATGTAGATTTGGAAAACACTGATGTGGTGCGTTCCTATCTTGCGTCGAATCCCGAACACCCCATCTGCTTCCAGCGCGGTCAAATCGCTCATGCCGAGCCGGCGGTGCCGGGTTGGTCGATGCCAGTCGAGGATTTGTTTATTTGAGCAATCGTCGGTGCGGCTCTGCCGCACAAACGCAGATGCCCACTCGTGGTGATAACGCAGCGAACAGAAACTCTTCGACAGCGTTTGCTGCCTGATGTGCTGGCTCGTCTTGGAGGGTCTTCTCTGTGTCCGGCACAGCCGGTCCTACTTCCACTCAATCGTATAATTCCAAACCACCGTCGCTGGCAACTGCAGCGGAAACGCCGCCGGTTTCAGCGTGACGAGTTGTGGCTCGCCGGCGAGCTTCGTTTCCGGCGTCGTGCGAATCCGCAACTGCTCGGGCAGGTCCTTGATCACCGAGCGAAACGTCGTGCCGAGAAACTGCGGCACGCGGCTGGTGCGGCAGGCGATTTCGCAGCGGATGCCGCCCGCGGGAAGCGTGGAAAAACTCCCCGACCAGTGCGACGTGCCGGCTTTGCCGACGGAGAAGATGATCTGCTGGCTCGGTCCGCGCTGTTCGATGGTCAACTCTTGCCAAGTGGGGCTAAGCGGCCAAGCCTGGTCTGCGGTTCCCTCGACGGTCCGCGCAATCGGCGACCAGCCGTGGTCGTCGCTAACCTCGATCACTTGCGCGTAGCGGTCGGCTTGCTTTTCGAAACGGAGACGGAGCGGGCCGTGGGTGAGGAGGAGTTGATTCATCGCGGCGTGAAGACCGCCGATACCATCGGCGGCTTTATGTTTATTCCTCGCTTGCCGCCGGTTTGCCGCTGACTTTCCAGCGCACATAGCTGTCGAGGAAGCCTTGGATGTCGCCGTCGAGCACCGATTGAAAGTGACCGACGTAGAACCCTGTGCGCGTGTCTTTGACGCGTTGGTCGGGGTGCTGAAAGTAGTTGCGGATTTGCGTCCCGAAGCCGGACTTGGCTTGCAGCTTGTACTTGGCATTGATCTCGGCTTCGCGTTTTTCTTCCTGCACGCGGGCCAGTTTCGCGCGGAGCATCTTGTACGCCTTCTCGCGGTTGCTGTGCTGGCTGCGCTCGCTTTGGCACGCGGCAACCAAGTTCGTCGGCAAGTGCGTTAGCCGGACGGCGCTTTGCGTCTTGTTGACGTGCTGCCCGCCCGGTCCGCTCGAGGTGTACGTGTCCTCGCGGATGTCTTCGGGCTTAATCTCGATTTCCTTTTCGTTGGCGACCTCGGGCGAGACATCGACGGCCGCGAAGCTTGTCATCCGCTTGCCGTCGCTATTGAAGGGGCTGATGCGCACGAGGCGATGCATCCCGGCTTCGCCCTTCAAGTAGCCATACGCCAGCGGGCCTCGGATCATGATGCTCGCGCTTTGGATGCCCGCGACGCCGTCGTCGATGCGGTCGATGATTTCGACGTTGTAATCGTGCTTCTGCGCCCAGTTGATGTACATGCGCAGCAGCATCTCGGCCCAATCGTTGGCGTCGGTGCCGCCGTCTTTGGCGTTGAAGTTCAGAATCGCGGCCGAGTTGTCGTGCGGCCCGTTGAAGAGCGCCTTGAGCTCGATATCATCAAGCGTCGCTTCTTGCTTCGACAATAGCGCGTCAAGCTCCGGCAGCAAGCTCGGATCGTCGTCGCCCATCTCCAGGTATGTGCCGATCTCCTCGAGCCCCGCTTCAAGCTCGGCGACCGGCGAGGTGAGGGCCTTGAGACCCTTGAGTTGACCGATAATAGCCTGAGCTTTTTCTTGATTCCCCCAGAAGTCGGAGGCGTTCATTTGCTCTTCGAGTTCGGCGACTTTTTTCGCTTTACCCGCGTAGTCAAAGAGAGTCCCGCAACTGCGTCAAGCGGGCCTGAATAGAGTCAGCGCGGTCGTGGTAGATTTTTTCCATGCGTGCATCCTAGCAAAAACTGATCGCTTGCGCCAGGAGTGCCGCCGCAGAATTCACTGCGGATCAATTCCCCTACAATGACTTCGCCGGAAGTTTGGAAATGCGCCTTCTGCGCCAACCCAAGCCTACGGATGGCATGCCCATCCGTAGGGGGTGCATTCAAAAAGGCGATTCCTTCGGAGCCGGAACAAGTCCTTTGATCTTATCGGGATCCACCTGCGGTTTGACATTGAGCGGCTTACTCGGGCGAAATCCCCAGTTCGTGCCGAACGCCGATTTCGAGAGTGGTTCGGCATTGAGCATCGGCAAAAATTTCAAATCGGATTTCGCTTTGTCGTAGGCCCAGTTGTCTTCGAATTCCGTCAGCCACGGATTCGCGGGCATGGCATCCGCGGGAATTTTGAGTGTCTTCACGAGTTCTTTGACATCCTCGGCCGAAAGTTTGTTCGCCCAAACAGATTTCCCCGACCAAGCCTCGGAGTTATCCATCACACCCGCGTAACGAGTTTCGCCGATAAAGAAGATTTGCAGCGTCCGAGCGCGGACCGACAATTTTTCCGCGCCTGCGGCTGACTTGGGTTCACGATAAGGGAAGAGCGGCTTGTCGGTTTTGAACGAGATCCGCAGCCCCGGGCTATGCAAGTCCTTGGGCTTGGCTTCTTCGCCAGCTTCTTTCGGCGCGACTTTGAGCGCGGTGAAGATCCATTTTTGTTCGATGTACGGTTTGGCCCACGCTGCCACGGCTTCCGAATAATCATAGTTGTTATTCTTGAGCCACTCGATTAGGGCTTCGCCCGAGTCGGCTTTGAGGACCGAGGCATCGTAGCCGGCGACGCGTTTCTGTTCGAGAACCTCGACCGGCTTGGGTGCCCTGTTGGCACCGTAGCTCTTCGTCGTTCCAAGTGCGAGAGGTGCGGCCGGCGGTTCAGGCGGCGCGGTGATTTGCTTTAACTTTTTGAAGACCGCTTGATCCGTTTCGGCCAGTTCCGGTTTGCTGGGCGAGGGGACCAAAAAGCCGACGTCATTGGCGTCGCTCTTGAATGACGCTTGGCGAATGAAATGCTGGGTCTGCGTCTTAGGATTGTAGATCATCAACACCGTTTGGTCGGCATTGACCACAACCTTGCCAGGGCGCGAGACCGCGCAGCAAGCCAAAATACTGTGCGTTGCCCAACTCAAAGCCAACCCGATCACGAACAATCCAAGGCGATTCATGGTCCTGCTCCTAAAAAAATGATCTAACGGCAAGGGATTGCTTTCAGTCAATATAAACAATCTTGGGCGCACGCGCCAGCTTTTCGTTCCTGGCGTCCGGCACAAAAGTCAAATCCGATTTGGCCGTGTTGTAGTCCCAATCGTCGCTGAACTCCGTGAGCCAGGCTTTCGGCGGCGCTTCTTTGAACGGCAATTTCAAGTGATCGAGAATGTTTTTGATCTGCGGCGGGGCCAGTTGATTCGCCCAGACGGTTTTACCGGTCCACGTCTCGCCCGCGCCGAGTTGACCCGTGTAGCGATGGTCGCTGAGAAAGAACGTGCGCAAGGTCCGCGACTTCACACCGAGCGTGTTTAACGATTCCGTTGCCGGCTCACGATAGGGGAAGAGCGGCTTGTCGGTCGTGAACGAGATGCGCAGTGCCGGAGCTTGCAGCGTGATGTTGCCCGGTTTCGCGCCGGCTTCCTTGGGAGCGACTTTGAGCGCGGTGAAGAACCACTTCTGTTCCAGGTACGGCTTCGCCCATTCGGAAACCGCGGGCGAATAGTGATAACCGTTCTGCTTGAGCCAATCGAGCAGCGCCTCGGCCGAGTCGGCTTTGAGCACCGTCGCGTCGTAGCCGGCAACGCGCTTCTGTTCGATGACTTCGACGCCGCCAAAACCACCGCCGCCTGCGCCGCCAAATCCGTTGAGGCTTTTACCGCGCTTGACCTTCTTGATCTCGGGCTTCGTGAAGAACGCGAGCGTCTCAAAGACTTTGCCATTCGCTTCGGCCAAGGTCGGCTGCGACGGCGAAGGGACCAAGAACCCGACGTCGGGCGTGTCGCTTTTGAAGTTGGCTTGTCGCACGAAGTGCTGCGTCTTGGTTTGCGGATTCCAGATGATGAGCACGGACTGGTCCGCGTTGACCACGGCGGAATCCGATTTCGACACGGCGCAGCATGCCCAGAGCGAATGTGTCCCCAAGGCCAACAGCAAGCCGGCCAACACAAGTCCCGCGCGATTCATCGTTCTGCCTCCATATATGAATAATGGTCGAAGGAAATTCGGTGATCACGAGTCGGGAAATTCTGTGGCGATGATTGTTTCAACCGCCGCCTGCAGTGGCGAAATATGAGTCACTACCACATCCCAAACAATATCATAATCGACACTGAAGTATCCATGAATCAAGCGGTCCCGCATCCCGGCCATCGCCCGCCACTCCACTTGCGGGTGTTTCTCGCGTATCGACTCGGGAACCTGCTTGACCGCCTCGCCAATGATCTCGATGCTGCGGCAGACTGCGCGTTTCAACGTCTCGTCAGCGAAGAATGCCGCTTGATCCAGATTGGTACGTAGAGCCTGAAGATAATTGGTTTCTACGAGGACATGCTGCAACGACTCACGCGCCGAGTGCGACATATTCCACCTCGTTCAAGATATTCGGGCCGATAAAAGGACTCAGCGATTCCGGTGTGAGGATGTCGACTTTTCGGCCCAAAAGCTCTTCTAAGAAAAAAGCAAGTTGCATGAAATGTTTAAAGTTTTTTTCGCTCGGTTCAAATTCGACCAAGACATCAAGGTCGCTATCAGGGCGTTGCTCGTTACGCACAAATGAACCGAATAGTCCGTAACGGCGGACGCCGAAACGGCGCAGTTCCGCATGTTTGGTGCGCAAGACTGAAAGAACAGCTTGTTTATCATGGAGTTGCATCTGACACCTCTACACCGTTAGCGGTAACCGCGGCATTTTCAATTATGGCGTCATTATGCGCAGTAGCCAAGGTCGTAAGACCTTGGAGATTGACTCGCAATTCAACGGCACACATCTGAAGTCTTACGACTTCAGCTACGGGGCAGGGCGCAACGCACTCAAAATACTCTCGACATCGTAAACGCACCCGCCCCACGTTCCGCCGCTCACGGCTTGGAGCGCCGCCCACAAACGCGTGTCCGCCGGCAGCTTCGGATCCGGTTGCAAGTGCTCCGGCATGGGGCGATTCGCCAGTTCGAGCGTGCCCCATTGCGGGCCGTTGATGACGCGAATGCCATCGGCGTCGATCGAACCGATCAGATCGATCTCACCGCACAGGTTGCGGCAATCGACCGTGATCTGGACGAGATCGCCCTCGCGCAGTTTGCCGATCGGCCCGCCGGCGAGTGCCTCGGGGCCGATGTGGCCGATGCAGGCGCCGGTGCTAACGCCGCTGAAGCGCGCGTCGGTGATCACGGCGACTTGCTTGCCCCAGGTCAGATGCTTGAGCGCGATTGTGATCTGCGCGATCTCTTCCATGCCGGAACCTTGCGGGCCGCGAGCACAGAGGACCAACACATCGCCTGGCTTTAGTGGATTGTCGCCTTGCCCTTTGATCGCGGCCATCGCGGAGCGCTCGGTGTAGAAAAGCCGCGCGGGTCCGATCTTGCGGTAGACTCCTTCGCCATCGAGTAGCGTCGGATCGATCGACGTGCTCTTGATGATCGCTCCCTCGGGCGCAACGTTGCCGCGGATGAAACTGACGGTGCTACTCACGCCGCGCTCGCGGGCGCGAGTCGCAGAGAAGATCACGTTGTCGGGATCGATGCCGTCTTTGGATTGGAGCAAGTTGCGAAGCGTTTTGCGGCGTTCGCTCTTCTCCCACCAGTCCAGCACCTCGCCGAGCGACTGGCCCGTCACCGTCAACGCATCGAGATGGAGCAGGTTCAACTCGCGAAGATGCAGCATCACCTCAGGTACACCGCCGGCGAGAAAAACCTGAATCGTCGGATGGCCGACGGGTCCGTTCGGCAAGGCATCGACCAAGCGCGGCACGCTGCGATTCACGCGCGACCAATCATCAACCGTCGGACGGCGCAATCCAGCAGCGTGCGCGATCGCCGGAATGTGCAGGAGCAAGTTCGTTGACCCGCCGAACGCTGCATGAACGACCATCGCGTTTTCGATCGACTTGTCCGTCAGGACTTGCCGCATCGTCAGCCCGCGCTGCGCGGCGGTGTGCAAGACCGTCGCGCTGCGGCGCGCCATGTCGAGCCAAATCGGCTGGCCGCTCGGCGCGAGGGCCGCGTGGGGCAACGACATGCCAAGCGCTTCGCCGACGACTTGAGATGTCGCGGCCGTGCCGAGAAATTGGCAGCCGCCGCCGGGACTCGCGCAGGCACGGCAGCCGAGTTCGGCCGCTTCTTGCAGAGAAATTTGACCATGCACGTAGCGCGCGGCGACCGATTGGATCTTGCCCGCGTCTTCGCCTTCTTGCGGCGGGAGCGTCACGCCGCCGGGGACGAGAATACTCGGCCACTCGCCGCAACCGGCGAGCGCCATCATCATCGCGGGCAAGCCTTTGTCGCACGTCGCGACGCCGA
>JBGSSS010000171.1:0-8173 GCA_041736895.1 Pirellulales bacterium | reverse complement strand
CGCCGCTTGGCAGCAGGAACGCAATGAAAATCGCCGCGGCACCAATTGGCGCTTCACTACGGCAGACGCCAGAATTAAACTGAAGTCACTCTACCCCGTACCTGACATCGATCGCTAGATGGACTAGTAGGTCAGGCTTTCAGCCTGACTTCGCAGGACGGCATTTGTTCGTACGCCCACGAATCCCTCGCCACTCGCCCACCTCTCCTCGGGATCACTCGCCATGCTTCGTTCGTTTACTCTCTTCTTTGCCTTGTCCCTGATCATCGCCGGGACGAATGCCGTCCGCGCCGCCGATGAACCGGCTTCGTCGAAAGATGGCTGGATCGAAATGTTCAACGGCAAGGATTTAACCGGTTGGGTCGTCGACGGAACGAAAGATTTCGCCGCGAAGGACGCCAAGAAAGAAGATCCCAAGACGCCGATCTGGACTGTGAAGGATGGCGCGATCCATTGCGCGGGAACGGGCTTCGGCTTTCTGCGCTACGACCGCGAGGTCAGCGATTTCATCTACCACGTCGAGTTCAAACTCAGCAAAGGCTGCAACTCCGGCATCGGCATCCGCCACGTCAAGTTCACCGGCCCCGCCGAAACACGTCCCAGCTTTTCGGGCTACGAAATCCAACTCCTCGACGACGCTGGCAAGAAGCCGACCGATCACAGCACGACATCGCTCTACCGTTACGTCGCCGCGACCAAGAACGCCGTAAAGCCAGCCGGCGAATGGAACACGATTGAGATTGAATGCCGCGGCCCCAAGATCAAAATCACGCTCAACGGCGAAGTCGTCCAGGACGTCGATCAATCGACGATCGACTCGATCAAAAACAAGCCGCTCAAGGGCTACGTCAGCGTGCAGAATCACGGCAAAGCGGTGGAGTTTAAGAACCTCAAACTAAAACTACTCGACGAAACCGTAAGCAAATAACAACCCGACGCGTTAGCGAGGGAGT
Source organism: Pirellulales bacterium (assembly GCA_041736895.1). GTDB lineage: Bacteria > Planctomycetota > Planctomycetia > Pirellulales > JALHPA01 > JANRLT01. The sequence goes on along the minus strand of JBGSSS010000171.1, from coordinate 7,220 downwards.
CACGAAGGGAGTCAGCAATGAAGCAACGCATCTTTGGATTCTTGTTTGTTGTCATTCTTGCTAGTTGCTTCAACCCTCATCTAGCATCAGCTGCGGAACCGCCTACGCGCGATGAAGTCTCCCAGACGCTCCTCCGAGCATCGAAGTATTTTCAAGAAAAGGTCGCGCGGCACGGCGGGTACGGTTACTACGTCGATGCCGGCTTGAAACAGCGCTGGGGCGAAGGCCGCTTCGACAACGACACGATCATTGTTCAGCCGCCCGGAACGCCGAGCGTCGGCATGGCGTACTTAGAAGCATATCGTGTGCAACAAGCGAAGGAGCATTATCTGGGGGCGCTCGCTGCCGCGCAAGCACTCGTCGCCGGTCAACTTGAATCAGGCGGCTGGACCCAGGTGATTCACTTCGCCAAGCCCGATCCCAATCAAAAGGTCGTGCAGCGCCTTGGCAAATATCGGCATCCCAGGAAGGATCAGCCGGTGGGTTCATGGAATAGTTCCTCACTTGACGACGACCAAACACAGGCCGCGCTCGTGTTCTTGCTGAAGTTTGATCGTGCCACAAGCCCGACCATTCCGGCCATTCCAGCGATATCTGATGCGGTGCATTATGGTTTAGAGCAGCTCTGCAAAGCCCAGTTCTCGAACGGGGGCTTTCCCCAAGTTTGGACCAAGCCCGCACCCTTGGCACTCGAGGGAGCACTGCCTCAACAAGCCAGCTATCCGGACGATTGGCGCACGGCGAAAGTCAAAAACTATTGGGACTATCCGACGCTCAACGATGGCTTGGCAGGTACTGTGGCCGACGTGCTGATCACGGCGCATGAAACTTACGCGGACGAAGCTTCGATCGCCGCGCTGCGGAAACTCGGCGATTTTCTGATCCTCGCGCAAATGCCCGAGCCGCAGCCGGCTTGGGCTCAGCAATATAATGACAAAATGCAGCCGATGTGGGCTCGTAAATTCGAGCCTCCGGCGATCACCGGCAGCGAGTCGCAAGACGCCCTCGAGACGCTGCTAAAAATAGCGCGTTACACCAAAGACAAACGCTACCTCGTTCCCATCCCACGCGCGATCGAATACCTGCGCAAGTCCGAACTGCCCGATGGCAAACTCGCGCGGTTCTATGAATTGAAAACGAACAAGCCGCTTTACATGAATAGCAAGTACGAACTGACCTACGACGACAGCGACGTGCCTAGCCACTACGGTTGGAAAGTCCCCTCGCGCTTGGACAAGATCGAGAAAGAATACAAGTCGTTCGACAAACCGGCTGAAACAAAGCCGAAGAAAATCGACCCGGCCAAAGTACGGCAGATTTTGAACGAGCTCGACAGCGAAGGGCGTTGGGTTTCAACCTACAAAGGCGAAAAACTCACCGGCCAGTCGAAATTCGCCGATGGACAGAAGTATTTGTCGAGCGCGGTTTTCGCCAAGAATATTGAGATCTTAAGCGAGTATTTGCGGAATGCTCAATAAGGTTCATAGGTCGAATCCCAGCTCGGCGTTCTGTCCGGCAATCCGCAGACGATTGAAATGTTGCCAGCGGTAAAATAAATCTACTTCGGTGAAACGTTCTCATCTGTTACTGGGTATTGCAGGTTAGCCAGGGTTTAGCTGCCAATCTTTTTGCTATTAGGGGTTGATTTTGCCCCCCTGATTATGGGATTGTGAAGTGAATTCCCTGGGCCGAAAATGCCCCTACAAAAACTTTTTTTACCCAAGCCAGTTGCCTCTCTGGTCTAGGAACTTTTTATGTCGCTGCTCTTTCGTCGTGCCGTGTTTGTTTTGCATTTTGGCCTGCTACTCGGCTTGAGCTTGGGCCTTGGTTCATCGGCTCGCGCCGCCGGCATCGGCAGCGCGATCCCGAGCAAAAGCTACGGGGCCGTGGTCGTCAATGACCCCGCCAAATTAAACAGCAAGATCAGCGGCCTGATGCAGGCCCTGCAATTGCCCGTGCCGGAAGTGCTTCCGCTCGTCAAGTTCCAACTCGGCTTCAACAACGGGTTCGACGACAAGCGTCCGGCTTTGATGCTAATGTATCCTGGCAAGAAGCAACCTGTCGTTCCTGTGTTCTTGGTCCCAACGACGAAGTACGCCGATTTTCAGGTCAACTTCGCCAAGCGCGAAGCCCATGCCACGCTCAAGGGTTACGAGATCGTCAAGACGAATCTCGACGAGATGCTACTCGCACAGCGCGGCGAGTATGCCGTGATGATTCCGAAGGAATTCGACGAAGATCTCGACGATTTCATTTTGGACAACGTAAACCTGGGCGACGAACTGGCCAAATCGGAAACCTGGCTCGCGGAGCACGATGCGGCGTTTATCGCCACCAAGAAGGGTATCCGCGCGGGGATGAAAGCGTTTCGCCAGGAGTTCGCTCAAGCCAAAGCGATCATGGGTGCCCAACCAGGGCCGAATGTGGACGGGATGAAAGCCTTTATGGACGGGCTGGATTTTGTCTTTAAATCCCTCGAGGACGAGGGCGAACTGGCGCTCATCGCCGCCAAACTTGATGCTCAGAACAATGTCACGGTCGATCAGCGCTACGCCTTTGATCCTCAAGGAAAACTCTCCGCGTTCTTTGCCAAGGCTGGCCCCGCCAAGTCGAATGATCTGGCGAAGTTGCCGGCGATTCCGTTTATCGTTGCGACCGATATACAATTGGCTCCAGAATTTGGCGAAACGCTGCTCAAGCCGTTCAAACAGTTGCTCCGCATTGGCCTGATGCAACAAGAAAAGCAGCTCACCGAAGAACAGCTCAAACAGTATGAAGAAGCGGTGCAGAAAAGCTTCGAAGGGCTGCGGAGCGGGGCTTTTTGTCCTCGGACAGTCTAAACCGGGCGAGAGTTTGCTCGATAATGTGCTCTACACCATGCAAGTTGATAATGCGCCGAAATATCTCAAGCGCTATGTCGAAGAACTGGCCGTGTTGCAAAAACTCGGTGCGGAATCGGGTCAAGATGTCACATTCAAAGAAAAGCAAATCGCCGGCAAGGATGGACTGGAAATCACCCAAAATGGAATTCTGGAGCAGCTCAAGAAACAAAATCCGGGCAACGCGCGGGAAATGAACGCCATGTACAGCTTCCTCTTTGGCAATCGCGATTCGCTGCAACAATGGCTGGCGCAGGCGGACGATACAACGCTGGTCGGCGGGATGAACGAGGCTTTGTTGCTCGATACGCTCCGCGACATCGCAGCCAAGAAATCCGACTTCACCAAGGACGACGACAACAAACTGACGCTCGATTTGCTGCCAGCGGAACGGCATATGACGATGATGTTGGATATCGGCGGGTACTTCAACCTGATGATGGGCATGGTCAAAGTGATGATGGCCGAATTCGGCGGCGGGATCGGCGGTAACTTGCCCCCCGAATTTCCCGCCGTTCCCTCGGTCGGCACTTCCCTCAAGCTGAGCAAGGACGGCGTAGAAATGACGACCGCTGTTCCCTTCAAGCTCATCAATACGGCCTCGAATTATATCCAGGCGCAGATTGGCAACAACGGTTTCCCCTTCTAGGGGATCGTTCACGATTGATGAATGATTCCAGCATGTCCGAGGCGCAGACTCCGGTGATCGTGGCGGCGCTGCGCACGCCGATTGGCCGCGCTCATCCCGAGCGCGGGGTCTATCGCCAGGTGCGCGCCGAGGATCTGCTCGTCCCGTTGCTGCGCGAACTCGTCCGCCGCACCGCCGTTCCACCCGCGTTGATCGAGGATTTGATTCTCGGTTGCGCGATGCAGCATGGCGAACAGGGCGCGAATCTCGGCCGGATCGCGGCTCTGCTGGCGGGTTTGCCGGCAAGTGTCGCCGGCACGACCGTGAACCGCTGGTGCGGATCAAGCCTCGAAGCGCTGCACATCGCCGCGCACGCAATCATCGCGGGCGACAAAGACGTGCAGCTCGTCGCCGGCGTCGAGCATATGCACCACGTCCCCGCCGAGAAATCGCTCGACATCCATCCGGCGCTCTACGCCCGCACAAGTCAAGCCGCGCTGTCGATGGGCCTGACTGCCGAGTTTCTGGCGCAGCATTACAAGGTATCGCGCGTCGAGCAAGACGCGTACGCCCTTGAAAGTCATCGCCGCGCGAGCGCCGCGTATGAATCTGGGGCCTTTGCCACGGAATTATTGCCGATTCAGGGACACGATGAAACGGGAAACAGTATCACCGTTACACGCGATCAATGTGTGCGCTCGGATACAACAGCCGAGGCACTTGCGCAATTGAAACCTGCGTTTCAACAGCACGGCGGCACAGTTACCGCGGGCAATAGCTCGCCGCGCAATGACGGCGCGGCGGCAATGCTCGTCATGTCACTTGCGAAGGCCAAAGAATTGAACCTACGGCCGCTGGCCGCGATTCGCGCCACGGCCGTGATCGGCGTCGAACCGGCGCTGATGGGCACCGGCCCGATCGCCGTCTTGCCGAAGCTGCTGAAACGGGCGAACCTGCCTTTAGAAGCAATTGATCTGTTGGAACTGAACGAAGCCTTCGCGGTACAGGCACTCGTCTGCCAGCGCGAACTAAAACTCGATCCGGCACGCGTTAACATTCACGGCGGCGCATTGGCAATCGGCCATCCGCTCGGCGCGAGCGGCGCGCGGATCATGACGACCTTGGTTCATGCCCTTGAGCGTCGTCAGGCTCGCTACGGGCTCGCGGTGATGTGCGTCGGCCTGGGCCAAGGCATCGCCACGCTCGTGGAGCGGCTTTGATGATGCATACGATTCCGACGATTGCCGAATTGCTTGCGCGATGGGAACAGGAAAAGCCCGAGGCCTTGGCGATCATGCTGCCGAATGAGCATGGCGTGCGCGAGATTACTTGGCGGGAATTCGCACGCGATGTTCGCCGTGTCGCCGCAGCGTGGCAACGCTGGGGCTTGCACCCCGGCGATCGGGTGGCCCAGCTTAGCCGGAATTGTTACGAGTGGATTCTCAACGATTTCGCGCTGTTGCTGTTAGGTGGCCTGCATGTCGTTTTGTCTGAAAAAACTGCCGTAGCAGAGGTGGCGAGGCAACTCGACGATACAACACCGCGCGTAGTGATTGTTCACGCCGCTGAACAGTGGGAGCAACTCCTGGCGAACGACTCGGCTCTCGCCGAGATCGAGTGTCTTGTCTACCGAGGCTTTGCCGAAACAGAGAACAATCGTATCAAACCTTGGCAAGAATGGCTGGAGCTTCATGCCGCAGGTTTTCCCGAACCGAACATCCCCAAGCTTGCGCCGAATGATCCGGCAACGATCGTCTATAGCTCCGGCACGACGAGTCTGCCCTTCGGCGTTGTGCTATCTCAGCACAACATGCTGAGCAATGCGGCGGCGCTCGCCGCAGCGTTCGCCGACGAACCGACCGGACGGCGACTCTGTTGGCTGCCGCTTTCGCATCTCTACGCGCGGACGGCCGATCTTTATTGCTGGCTCGTGCGCGGCTCCGAGTTAGTGCTTGTCGAACAGCCGGAAGATGTCCTCGCTGCGGCACAAAAAACGCAGCCCGAGTTTCTGAACGTCGTGCCGTACTTCCTGGATAAACTGCGGCGGTTTGTGCAGTCGCTGCCCCTGAATGAATCGGAACAGACGGCAAAGCTTCAAGGAGTGCTCGGCGGCAGTGTGCGGCTGATGATCTCCGGCGGCGCGCCGCTGTCGGACAGTTTGCGACATTTTTACTCGGCGCACGGCATCACCGTGGCACAAGGGTACGGCCTCACCGAAGCCGGACCCGTCGTGGCGACCGAGACGTTGCGTCACCAGCGTCCTGGCAGCGTCGGCCGATTGCTGCCCGACGTCGAGGTTCGATTCTCCGACACCGGGGAAATACTCGTTCGCAGTTCCAGCCTCATGGCGGGTTACTGGCAAGACCCGCAGCGCACGCGCGAGAAACTTCGCGACGGCTGGCTGCACACCGGTGATCTTGGACGCCTCGATAACGATGGGTATTTGTATATCGATGGCCGCGCGGATGATGTCGTCGTGCTGAGCACCGGCTGTAACGTTTCGCCCGCCGCCCTTGAACTGTCATTGGCCGAAGAGTCTCTCATCCAGCAAATCATCGTCGTCGGTCATGGCCGGAAGCACCTTGCCGCGTTGATCGTCCCGAATCCCGAGGCGCTGCGTGCCGAGATCATCGGACGTATGATTCCGGTAGCGTCGCGGGAGCAGGCTCTTGTTCATCCCGCCGTGCTAGAGCTGTATCGCGAGCGAATTGCCAGCCGCTTGCAAGCTCGCCCGCCGCAAGAGCAGTTGCGAGAAATCGCCTTGATTGGCCGCGGTTGGACAATTGAAAGCGGTGAAATGACGGCCAGCTTAAAATTGAAGCGGGGGATCATTCAACAAAACTTTGCCGCCGAAATCGAGCGCCTTTATGCAGGAACCTGAATCGCCAGCGCTCGGTTTATTTCTGCAGGCTCTCTGGCAACAAGAGTCCGTGCCCGAACTTTTCGCCTTGCGCGAACCAACACCTTCGGCCGCTGCCGCGCAGACGATGGACAAGGTGCTGGCCCTCGCGGCGCAATTTCAAGCCTCCGGAAAGATACACGACGACGCCGGCAAACTCTCGTCCGATTTGTTGCAACAGCTTGCTGAAAGCGGCTACTGGGGATTGCTCGTTCCCGCCGAAAACGGCGGCAGTGGCGCGAAACTGGCTGAGATCGTCCCATTTCTGACGAAGCTCGCCACGATCAACCCGACCATCGCTGGTCTGCAAGGCGTGCATGGCTGTATTGGGCCGGTGAATCAACTCACGCACTTTGGCAATGACGAGCAACGCGCGCGGCGGCTGCCGCCGCTCGCGCGCGGCGAGCGCATCGGCGTCTTTGGGCTGACCGAACCGAACGCCGGCTCCGATGTCTCGCAGCTCCGCACGACCGCGGTGCGCGATGGCAATGATTACGTTGTCACCGGTGAGAAACTCTTCATCACAAACCTGCTTCCCGGCCGCACGATGGGCTTGGTCTGCAGGATCGAGGAGCAACCTGCTGTCTTGATTGTCGAATTGCCGGATCAGGAAACACCGGAATTTCAGCTGACCAACTACGGACTCCATTCGTTGCAGCACACGCACAACCACGGCGTCGTGTTTCGGGGCTTGCGTGTGCCGGCTGCGAATCGGCTCGAAGCGCCACACGGCGACGGTCTGCGCATCGCATACCACGGCCTCAATCGCGGCCGCGTTTCGCTCTGCGCCAACGCTGCGGGCTCGCTGCGCGCG
>JBGSSS010000170.1:0-6068 GCA_041736895.1 Pirellulales bacterium | reverse complement strand
CGCCGCTTGGCAGCAGGAACGCAATGAAAATCGCCGCGGCACCAATTGGCGCTTCACTACGGCAGACGCCAGAATTAAACTGAAGTCACTCTACCCCGTACCTGACATCGATCGCTAGATGGACTAGTAGGTCAGGCTTTCTAGCCTGACACGGGTTCGACATCGCACGGGTGAAAATCACTACGGGCCAGGGCTGCTCGACAGCGCGGCATTTCTGCTGCGCTCATGCCGCTGCGTGTTGTCAGGCTAGAAAGCCTGACCTAGGTTACTGGCAATACGACAGCGTGAGAATCGCAAAACCCGTTGCCAGATTCGGATCGTTTTCCATCCACTTGCCGTCGCTGTTGACCCACGAGCCGTCTTCCTTTTGCTTCTTGAGCAGGACTTCGGTCATTTCGGCTTTCCAGTCGTGTTCGACGCCTTTGTCGTCCTTGAACGTCTTCATCTTCGCGGTGTCGAGAGCCTTGGCCATTAGTTGGTAGTAGTAGTACAGGCCGGCGTCCTTGAGACCCGGATTTTCTTCGACCGTGTAATGCATGGCGAGCCACTTGAGCGCCGCTTTGACGCGTTGATCTTCGGGCGTGAGCCCGGCGTAGAGCATGCTCTTCATCCCGGCGTACGACATCGAGCCGTAACTGCGCAGACCGCCTTCGGGATTTTGGCCCTTGCCCTCTTGCTTTTCGGCCGCGGCAACCGAGTAGTAGAACCCGCCGTCGTTGACCTTGGCGGCGGTGGCCGTGGTGTTGTGCTCGCTTTCGAGATTCTGGCAGCGCGAGATAAAGACGAGTGCCTTCTTCAAGGCTTCGTCCTCCGGGCCGTTCCCCGCGGCGACGAGCGCTTCGACCAGATACGACGTGTTGGACAAATCGGGGCTGCCGCGCGTGCCATAGTTGACGCCGCCGTAATCGAGATCGGACTTGTTCTTGTTTTCTTGTTCGTCGATTTGAATCCCCTTCAGGTACTTGTCGGCGTCCTTGATGAGCTTGGTGTACTTGCCGTCCTTGTTGGCTTCGGCCAAACAGACCACGGCGAGGCACGTTTCATAGTTCCGCAGAAAAGAATCCTTGGCGTAGATACCGCCGTCTTCGCGGACATTCTTTTCGAGGTATGCCAGACCCTTCGTGACGGTCGGATCGGCGGCGCTGCGGCCGTTGCGGAGGAGCGAAAGACAGATCAGTGACGTGACGCCGGTCCCGCCGCGCGTGCTGTAGGAACCGTCGGCTCCTTGGGCTTTGGCCAGGAACGTGATTCCTTTCTCGATGGCGGCAGTCCGCTCGGCGGCCGTCGGGGCTTTTCCCTTCTGCGCCATCGCGTGCGAGGAACCGAGCGCGAGGAATATCGCGATCAACACAAAAAAACCGGTCTTCTTTAACATGGGGCTAGAATTCCAGAGGAGAAGAAAAAGGTCAAAGGCATAAAGCCCTATTTCAAGCGAACATTCTACAAGCGCAGTGAGTTCGGCAACGCATTTGCAAAGGGGATGAGGCGTATCGCATTGCAAAATGCGGGCCTACTCTGGGGAGTGACTCTATTGTCGATGAATTTTACCGATTATGTTGGAGTAAGGAAGCAATTTGATCTGCAACCGGAGTATTTGCGACCTCTCGAACGGCGATTTTCTCGTCGGGCGCGGACAGATTTTCGCCATTTGGGATTGTTTCGCATGCGTTGGTCGTTGCGGACTCAGATTTTGTTGCTGTTTGCCGGACTAATCGTCGTCACGGTCCTGGGGCTGACGGCGCTGCATGCCTGGTTCACGGCGCAGCGCGTTTCGGCCGAAATCGGAGGCAAGGTCGATCAGGTCGCCACGACACTTTCCTCGAGCACGTTCCCTTGGAGTCCGGCAGTACTGGCGCAGATGAACGGTTTGTCTGGAGCGCAGTTTGCCGTCGTCGATGCCAGCGAGCGCATCGTTGCCAGCAGCGCCGACTTCACCAAACTCCCCGCGTGGTCAAGCATTCCTCGCTGGCAGGAGCATCGGCCGATTTGGGACTCGTTGGTCGAGGTCGATGGCCGTGAGATGTATGCCGTGGCGATCAAACGCGAGTCGCTGCGCAGCGGTTCGCCCGAGCGGCTCTTGATCCTTTACCCGGCCGAGACGTACCGCGCCGTGTTGTGGTCGGCGATCACGCCGTTCCTGGGTTGGGGCTCGATCGTGCTGCTGGCGGCGATCTTGTTGAGTTACGGCCTCGCCCGCGCGATCAGCCGGCCGCTGGATCAAGTGGCGTCGCAACTGCGTCAGCTAGGGCAGGGGAACTACGCGCCGCTCGCGATCCCCGAGGGCACGACCGAGCTGCGCGACCTGGTTGGTGCGTTGAATCAAACCACGAGCGAGTTGGCCGATCTGCATCAGCAGATTCAGAAGCAAGAAAGGCTTTCGCTCCTCGGCCAGTTGAGCGCCGGGATGGCGCACAGTTTGCGCAATGACATGACCGGCGCGCGGCTGGCGATGCAGCTTTTGCAAGATTCGTGTTCGCCGGCGGATCAAGAGTGCCTCGACCGCGCGCTGCGACAATTGCAGTTCGCCGAGGAGCACCTGCAGAAGTTCCTGACCGTGGGCCAGCCGTTGCACATAGCCCCGCGGAATGTCGATCTCGCGCGGTTGGCGCAAGATGTCATCGACTTGCTCATGCCGACGGCCAAGCATCGCCAGATTGGCATTCAAGCCGAGATCCCCGACGAGCAGATGTTCGCGATGGTCGATGCCAACTTGATCCGGCAAGCGCTCCTCGCGCTGCTGCTCAATGCCTTTGACGCGCAAGGGCCCGCCGGCTCGTTGGGCCAAGCTTCGGAAATCGCTGTCCAAGTCCGCCGCGATGCCACACGCATCATGATCGCCGTCTCGGATCGCGGCCCTGGTTTGCAGCCCGAAATCGCCGCGCGGTTGTACGAACCGTTCGTCACGTCGAAGCCCGAGGGAATTGGGCTGGGGCTCACGGCGACGCGGCAGATCGTGCAAGCGCACGGCGGCGAGTTACGGCACAGCCGCGAAGCGGGTCAGACGGTCTTCGAGATTCTGCTGCCGGCTTCGTCCGAGGCGTTGCCTAATGAAGAAGAGGTATTGGCCACCGATGGTCAAATGTAGCCAAGGTCGTGAGACCTTGGATTTTACGAGTTAAGAGATTAGCCCTCCATTCGTCCAAAGTCTTACGACTTTGGCTACGAGTGAAATTAGAATTTTCACAGATTGAGTTGTTGCCATGAGTCGAGTACTGGTGATTGATGATGAAGAGGCGATCTGCTGGGGGCTGCGGCGCGTCTTGGAGAAAGAGGGGCACTTCGTGGATACGGCGTCGAGTGCTGAGCAGGGGCTCAAGCTCAGCAAAAGCGACCGGCCCGATGTGATCATTCTCGATGTGCGCCTGCCAGGGATGGATGGGCTTTCGGCGAGCGAACTCTTTCGCCAGCGGCTCGAGGGTCAGTGCGCCAATGGGCAGCGGATGGACGATGTGCCGATCATCATCATGACGGCCTTCGGCGATTTGCCGACAGCGGTCAGCGCGTTTCAGAAGGGGGTCTTCGAGTACCTGACCAAGCCTTTTGATTTGCAGCAAATGGTCAGCGTCGTCCATCGCGCGTTGCGGCGTCCGAACAAGGTGTCGAATACGCCGCTGACAGCAATTAATGCGGCAGGTGAAGCCGAAGAACTGCTCGGCCAAAGCGCCGCGATGCAAGAAGTCTTCAAACGCATCGCGCTGGTCGCGCCGACCGACGCGTCGGTGCTCATTACCGGCGAAAGCGGGACGGGCAAGGAACTCGTCGCACGCGCGATTCACCGCCATTCGCTGTTGGCCAAGGAGCCGTTCTTGCCGGTGAATCTGGCGGCGTTGAGCGGGACGCTGATCGAGAGCGAACTCTTTGGCCATACGCGCGGGGCATTTACCGGCGCGGAAGCCGCGCGGCAAGGTGTGCTCGAACTGGCGCACAACGGCACGGTCCTCTTCGACGAAGCGGCCGATATCCCGCCGCATGTCCAAGTCAAGTTGCTGCGCGTCCTCGAACAGCACGAAGTGACACCCGTCGGCGATGCCCGCGCGCGGCCTGCGCGGTTTCGCGTCCTCACGGCGACGAACCGCGATTTGCGTAAAGAATGCGCCGCGGGCAATTTCCGCGAAGACCTCTACTACCGCATGGCCGTGTTCCAAATCGCGTTGCCCGCGCTGCGCGAACGGCCCGAGGATATTCCCTTCTTGGCCGAGCGCTTCGCGCAGCGTGTGCAGCAGCGTTCGAAGCAAGCCGTGCGGATTTTGCCTGAGACGATCGCCGAATTGCAGCGCCGCGCCTGGCCGGGCAATGTCCGCGAGCTGCGTAATGCGATCGAGCACGGGGCGTTGATCGCGCGGGGCTCGGCGATTGCTCCGGAGCATCTCCCCCCGCCGACGATGCGCGTGGAAACCGGCTCGGCCGATTGGTCAACGCAATTCGATCAGGGGATTCGGACCTGGACGACGGAGCAGTTGGCCAAGGGGCAAACGCAACAGCTATACGAGCGCTTCCTGGAACTCGTCGAGCCGCCGCTGCTGCAAGCCGTCATGGATCACGAACACGGCAACAAAGCGGCCGCTGCCGAATTGCTCGGCATGCACCGCGCGACGCTCCGCAAGAAACTGCAAACGCCGGACTCGGGCGAGTAGCGTGGGCTTCAGCCCACGCGTCAAAATCTAATGATCGAATAATCGCTATGACGCAAGCGTATTGGTAGCTTTTCGCGGGAAATGTGATTCTTTTGTGAGTTGCTTGACCGTCCCACGCGGAAGCAATTATTATCATTCCAGCGAGCAACCCAGAAGCCCTTGGGCTCCTTCCCACCCCCGGCTCGCTCTCGCCCGCCTTCACGCGATCCTCACCATGCCGCTTCAGCGTCGTCAGTTCTTACAGCGCAGCTTTGTCTTTAGCGCTGCCGTGGCGCTTGGCGTTGATGCGGTCCGTTCGTTTGCCTCGAAACCGGCGAAAGTGCCCGGCAATTCGGCTGATGACGCGATGTTCTTAGCGATTGGCGACTTCGGCTCGAATAACAAAGAACAGCGCGCCGTCGCCAACGCGATGCGCAACTACCTTACGGACATCGAACGTAAGCCCTCGGGCTTGCTGCTGGTCGGCGATAACTTTTACGGCAAGATGACCGGCGGCGTGAAGTCCGACCGTTGGCGTACGGGCTTCGAACTGATGTACGATGCCGCGACGTTCCCTGGTCCGTGCTGGGCAGTCCTCGGCAACCATGACTACGGCGATAACAAAGGGGGCGAACTGACGCAGCTCGCTTACGCGGCGGAGACTCCCGGCACACGCTGGACGATGCCAGCCAAGTGGTATCGCGTCGATTATCCCACGGTAAAACCGGTGGTGACAATGCTGTTTCTGGACAGCAACTGCGGGAGTCTGGTCAGCATCGACAAGAAGACAGGCGAGGTCAAACCGTCATCAAAGGCCAAGGAAGCCGGCGAGCAATTGAAATGGCTCAAGGAGCAGCTGGCCAAGCCGCGCGCCGCGTTCACGATGGTCGTCGCGCATCATCCGCTGTTCAGCAACGGCAGCCACGGCGATAGCAAGAGTCTGATCGCCGCGTGGGATGGGCTGTTGCGCGAGCACCGGGTGCCGTTTTACCTCTGCGGTCACGACCACGACATGCAGCACCTGGAGTTCGAAGGGCACCCGACGACATTTTTGATCTCGGGCGGAGGCGGGGCACGAACACGCAAACTCAAAAAGGAAGACCGCGGCCCGTTTGCCCAGCCAATTTACGGATTCACGCAGTTTCAATTCAACGCCGAGCGCGCGGTTGTGCAACACATCGACGCGAACCGCAATGTGCTGCACCGGTTCAGCAAAACGCCGAAGGGAGAAGTCGCGGTGGGATAATCGTAGGTCAGGCTTCAGCCTGACTGCTTAGCCGGAGCGTCCACGCCCGGCTTGTCAGGCTAAAGCCTGACCTACTAGTCCATCTAGCGATCGATGTCAGGTACGGGGTAGAGTGACTTCAGTTTAATTCTGGCGTCTGCCGTAGTGAAGCGCCAATTGGTGCCGCGGCGATTTTCATTGCGTTCCTGCTGCCAAGCGGCGATCGCGGC
>JBGSSS010000144.1:0-6105 GCA_041736895.1 Pirellulales bacterium | reverse complement strand
GACGCGCAGCGGAGCATTCGGACATCCTCAGCGCTCCGCTGCGCGTCGCCGCTAAACGGATATCATAACACGTTGTCTCAGCGCACAAAAAAAGCCCCTCGTCGACCTGATCGACAAGGGACTTTTAGTTTTTGTATCTGCTTAAGTGATTCGCTGCGAACCTTACTCCTGCACCAGCGGATCTTTCTTTTCGGTGATGACCGGACATTGCGGCGCCATTTCGGCGTTTAGTTCGATGAAGCCCTTCCAATCCTCCGGAACATTATCCTGATGGAAGATCGCTTCGACGGGACACTCGGGGACGCACGCTTCGCAGTCGATGCATTCATCCGGGTGGATGTAGAGGATCTTGTCGCCTTCGTAGAAACATTCGACCGGACAGACCACTACGCAATCCGTGTACTTACAAGCAAAACAGGGTTCACAGACGACGTGTGCCATGACCAAAAACTCCGTGACGATGAATGAGGCTTAACAACGAAAAACAAGCAACTCAGGCTAGGAACCAGTATCGGCAGATTCCCTTTGCTTTCTGCCGGAATAATAGTACCGGTCCCCAGGAGTGTCAACGTCCTCCACGGGCGGAGTTGCCGAAGATGCCGCAACATGGAAATGATTGCCCCCCCTTTTTTTCTTGATAATCAATCTCGATTGTCAGGATCATATCGGCATGATATTCGAGTTACTGAATTAACAGCAATGCCTCGTTCTTAAAAGCAAAAGCAGGAAGCGACGGCTTTTTCAGATAGAATGGAAACTGGATCGTCAGGAATACATCGCGAACATCAGGGGAGTCCGGAACCGTGATTTTGCCCCCAAAAAAGCATTCCTTGGCCCCAAACTTGCAGCTAGCTGGTGGGCCATCTACAATGATTATGGAACTTTTCTCGCCAAAGCGGGGTTTAAGAATGGCTGGCTCCCCAGACATTTCCTCGTTTTGGCTGGACGGCCAGGGTCGGCCCGGGGAGCGAAGCCAGCGACACACCATCGAGGGTAGCGCTCCGCCAGATTTCGCGCGCCAGATTTTCATGCATCGTGCCGTTCGGTGCGGAGCGACTGGCAATCGATAGATAGCCCCAAAGGAAAACGACCGTGGCGCTCTCGGAATATGACCGCAAATTGCTCGCGCGTTGCTTGGACAAAGAGCCCAAGTCGTGGGAGGACTTTGTCGATCGCTACATGGGTTTGGTGATTCACGTCATCAACCATTCGGCCCAATGCCGCTCGCTGCGGCTGACCAATGAAGACCGCGAAGATTTGGCCGGCGAAGTTTTTTGGAACATCGTGCGCAATGACTTTGCTCTGCTGCGGCATTTTCGCGGCGAAAGTTCATTGGCGACGTATCTGACGGTGATCACCCGGCGGATCGTCGTGGCGAAACTTCTCAAGCGCAAGCCAACCGCCAATCTGGGCGAGCAGGCCGGGGATCATGCGGCCAATGGACACAGCACGGTGCCGGCTGACGAGGAACTGCTGCAAAACCGCGACGAAGTCGAACGACTGCTCGACGAACTCGAAAGCTCCGAAGCCCAACTCGTCCGACTCTATCATCTCGAAGGAAAATCCTACGGCGAGATCAGCAGTCTGACGGGCATGGCGGAAAATTCCATCGGCCCGACACTCTCGCGAGCGCGCGATAAAATGCGCAAAGCAGCGGTCAAAACGCCCTCGTAGCCAAGGTCGTGAGCCCCTTCGAGATTTGACGCTATCACTCTTCCCCTCGTCATTTGACGAGGGGCTAATTTTTCATACTTCCAGATTTCTTGAGGGTCACTATGTCCGCCGGTTGGGGAGTTCGATTGTTATTCGCCGCGATATTCTCGTTGCTGATTGCCGTTATTCCTTGCGGAGCGCAGCCGGCGCTGAAACAACCAGCACCTGTAACTGCTAAGCCGCAAGCACTCCCGGCCGCACAACCAAGCCCCTCGTCCAAAGCAGCGACTTCTCCTGCAAAAGCCGAGGCCCCCCCGGAAAAAAGCTACGGCTACAAGGGGAAACTGATCATCACGCGGATCGATGTTACGCCGGCCTACGGTCAATCGGGCGAGAAGCCCCAACCGCTGCCGGTCGGCACAGTGCTGCTCGTGCGTGAAGAACGTCTGGTCGAACGGGAGCTTTACTTACAAACGATGGGCGGGGTCCTCCGCGCGCGCGATGTGTTGCTCTTTGAAAAGGCGATGGAGCTCTTCAACACCGAACTCGAAGCGGCCGAAGCGGCGAAGAAACCGCTCGGGCCGTATTATTATCTGCGCGGGATTATCTTCTTCAAACAAGGCGAATTCGACCGCGCGTCGGATGAGTTCACTCAGTGCCTAGCGACCCTCGAAAAGCCGAGCGCGATGCTGCTCAACGCGCGTGCCGAAGCGCGGATCGAAGCCGGGAACCTAGCCGATGCAATTCAAGACTGTGACGAGGCGCTAGCTATCTCGCCGCGTTACGCCCCGGCCCAAGTTTCGCGCGGTTGGGCGCTCTACGAACAAAAGAAGTACGACGCGGCGCTCGCCGATCTGGAAAAAGCCATCGCGATAGATTCCGCTTTTGCCAAAGCATACCTGATTCGGAGTTGGGTTCACGATGCGTTGAACAAACCCGATCTCGCCAAAGCCGATTTGGATAAGACTCTCGAACTTGATCCGCTCTCGGCGGCCGTGCGAAATAGTTTGGCCTGGCTGCAAGCGACGAATCCGGCGGCCAAGTTTTATGACCCCGCCGCGGCGTTGAAACTTGCCCGCGCGGCGTGCGAATGGGATGCTTATCGCAGCTATCAATTCCTAGACACGTTGGCCGTGGCGCAAGCGGCGACCGGCGACTACGCTGCTGCGGTGGCCACGCAAACCGAAGCGTTGAAAATCGCCCCGCCGCGCAAGCAGGAAGAACTCAAAACGCGGCTCGCGCTGTACCAGAACAAGCAGCCTTATATCGCGGGGAAATAGTTCAGGATGCGCTCACACGCCGGAAGCTGTCTGGAAAATTGCCTGAAAAAAACCGGTTCTTAGGCCGTGTCAAACCGGACGAAATTGCCTAAAATATCGATTCCTACCGCGAATTCTTCTTGCCCGCCTGAACAGGAGTTCCCCTGATGCGTGTTGTTTGTACATCGACTCTGATTCTCTTGTTGACATCTGGGTTTCTGCCTTGGGCCACGGCGGAAGAACCGGTGCCAGCCAAGGCTCCTGCAAGTCCTCCAGCGGCCACTCCCCAAGAAGCGGCCTTTGCAGCAAACTTCGCGAAATGGAAGCCGTTGATCGCCGAGATGGGCAAACTGCAGAGCAAATTTCAACAACTAGACCCTGCGGATAAAGCGGGTCAACAAGCGCTACAGCAACAATTCGAGCCGCTCCGGAAGCAAGCGATGGAGCTAGCGCCGGTCTTACGAAAGACGGCCGAAGATGCCTATGTCGTGAACCCGACAAACAAAGAGGTCGCTGACTTGGTGTTCGAGTTTTTCCTCAGCGACATCGCGGAGCAAAACACGAAGGAGGCCACGCGCATGGCCAACATGCTACGCCCTCAGATGGAGAAGAACCCTGACGAGCGGGCCAAAACCGCGTTCTTCGGCGAGTTGGCCATGTTGGCATGGTCGATGAATGACTATACGACCGCCAGCGCCATTCTCCAAGATGAAAAACTCATCTCCAAAAATGTCCAGAACCCGCAGGTAACAAAGCTTGCAAACGAAGCAACGCTTCGTGCCGCCGAAATCAAAGCCGATGATCTTCCACGCGTCAAAATCTCCACGACCAAGGGAGATATCGTCGTCGAACTCTTTGAAAACGAAGCCCCGAACACCGTGGCCAACTTCATCAGTTTGGTCGAGAAAAAATTCTACGACGGGATCGCGTTTCATCGCGTGTTGGATGGCTTCATGGCGCAAGGGGGCGATCCCTTGACCAAAGACAACGATCCCCGCAACGACGGTTCCGGCGGACCGGGTTACACGATCAAGTGTGAATGCAACTCGCCCAAGGCCCGGATGCACTTCCGCGGCTCGCTGAGCATGGCTCACGCGGGTCCGGACACCGGCGGGTCGCAGTTCTTTCTCACATTTGGTCCGACAGAGCAATTGGACGGCAAGCACACGGTCTTTGGCCGCGTGATCGAGGGGCAAGACGTGCTGGATAAGATTCAACGTATCGACCCCGAACGCCCTAATCCGAATATCAAAGCCGACGTGATCACGAGCGCCACCGTGATTCGCAAGCGAGCACACGACTACGCGCCGGTGACGGGCCCGGCGAAGTAAATATGAAAGTTGCAGTATTTTCGGGGTTAAGAAACACAGAGCCATTTTGGTTCTGTGTTTTTTTTGGCTTTTTGTGTCCTGTGAACTGCTGACTTTACGCTGAGTCTAATTGCAAACTACTTTCACAAAATTATCGGAGAATAATCATGTCAATTGAAATTGAAAGTCCTGTTGAAGCGTTGAATATTCGTAGAATTGTTGCTGCACTTTACGACACCACCGCGAGAGACAATTTGGTTGAATTATGTAACACTCAATTCATTCAAGGCACCCCCTCCAGCAACTTGCCAATGCATCCAATGGACTACCGAGATGCGCTGGTTTCATTAACAAAATTTATCAATCTTCAATCATCGTCAAAATACAAACTTCAAGAACATTTCACTTATTACCCAATTGCGGTTAAGGATAAAGGAAAATGGAAAGATACGGAGGCATTTTCGTGTGTCGTTGGACAATGGAAAGGGCCTGTAAATTCTTTTGTGTCAGTGTCGCAGGGTCTGTGATTTGCTTAGGCGACTGGCAATCTTCCTTCGTAGAGGACGGCGAAGTGGTTGAGGGCCTCCTTCCAGTGGTGGATTGGCATGGTCCATTTGGCCGAAGCCTCGCGGATGGCCAAGTACACCAACTTCAGCGCCGACTCCTCGTTGGGATAAATCTTGCGGTTGCGGGTGAACTTGCGGATGACGCTATTCAGACTCTCGATGGCGTTGGTGGTGTAAATGGCTTTGCGGATCGGCGGCGGGAAGTCGAACAGCGTGCTGATGTCGGCCCACTTGCTCCGCCACATTTTGCTAATCGTCGGGTACTTGGCATCCCAAGCTTGAGCGAAAGCGTCGAGTGCCTGCTCGGCTTCGAGGACGGTCGCCGCTTGATAAATCTTCTTGAGGTCCATCACCACTTGCTTGCTGTCGGTCGTGTTCACGTACCGCAGCGCGGCGCGAACCAGATGCACCACGCACAACTGAACACTCGCTCGCGGATACGCCGCGCGGATCGCGTCGGGGAAGCCGGCCAGGCCATCGACGCAGACCACAAAGATGTCATTCAAGCCGCGACTCTTGAGATCAGTCAGGCAACTCAGCCAGAACTTGGCTCCTTCGTTTTCGCTGAGCCAGAGGCCCAGCAGTTCCTTCTTCCCCGCGAGATTCACGCCTAAACCGACGTAAATCGTGTGTTCCGCGACGCGGCCGTTGGCACCGCGGACATGCACGACAATCCCATCGAAATAGACGATCGGCCAGACCGCCGCCAGGGGCCGCGTGCGCCAAGTCGTTACTTCGGCTGCGATGTCCTCGGTGATTTGCGAGACCAAGCTGGCCGTGACTTCGACGCCGTACAGCTCGCGCACGATGTCTTGAATATCGCGGGTCGTCATCCCTTTGGCGTAGAGCGCCAGGATCTTCTCGTCGAAGCCCGGCACGCGCCGCTGATGCTTGCCGATCAGTTGCGGCTCGAAGGTTCCGTCGCGGTCCCGCGGCGTGGCGATGGTCACCTCGCCCAGATCGCCCGAGACGGTCTTCTTGGAATGGCCGTTGCGGCGGTTCGGCGAACGTTTGACGGACGGGGCGGCAGGCGACTCGGTGCTGGCGTTCGATGCGGGTGCAGCGGAGGGCGTCCCACGACGGCCTAGGTGAACATCCAACTCGGTGTTGAGCATCCGCTCCAGGCCGGTCTTCATCATCAGCTGCAACAGCCCATTCAAGTCCTCGGCGGTGCGGGCTTGAGTGGCAAATTCCTTGGCCAATTGCTCCGCGCGTGCTTGTAAGATAGCATCCATGCTAGTGACTCCAGTGTTCAGGAAAGGGATAGGAAAAATCTAACCGTTCCTGCTAGCTGACACAAGAATTTTTACAGGGCCA
>JBGSSS010000084.1:0-37046 GCA_041736895.1 Pirellulales bacterium | reverse complement strand
GCTGGGCGGCGGCTGGCTGAGCGCGCCAGCTTTTGTTCGGCGCGAGCGGAGCGCGGCCGATCCCAGCGGGGATCGTTTGAGCGCGGGCGTTGTCGCAGAGCCGGCAGAGTTCTTCGATGTTCAGTTCGCTCGTGCCGTCATGCGAGATGACGATCTCGCCGCGCGATTGTTGAATGCCGAACTGCACCGGGTCGCTATTCATCGCGCAGCCGACGCGGATTTGCGGGTACTCGATCGCCAGTTCTTCGGCGATCTCGAGCGTGTGATCGCTCGAGCCGCGGTCGATGATCAGGATCTCGAAGCTGCGCGTGATGTCGGGCAGAATGTCCAACACGCGGGCGACGGCCCCGGCCAATTGTTGTTCGGCGTTGCGGACCGGCAGGATCAGACTCAACGAACGGGACACGGCAACCCTCGCACATCAAAGTGGGGAGCGGGAGCGGCAATCCCTTGGGCCAATACAGTCGCCGGCGAGCCTTTCGAGCCCGCCTTGGCGCGATGCCGATCCTTCGGCACATTGCTGAACATC
This sequence comes from Pirellulales bacterium, assembly GCA_041736895.1. Taxonomy (GTDB): domain Bacteria; phylum Planctomycetota; class Planctomycetia; order Pirellulales; family JALHPA01; genus JANRLT01. The sequence continues at coordinate 36,517 of JBGSSS010000084.1, read as the reverse complement.
GACGCCGCGAGCGCGGAAAAGAACTAGAGCGATCCAATATTCGAAGATAATGGTCATAGCGAACATACGGGACGATTCAGCAAAGCCACGGGGTTCATCCCCGTGGAGAATTTGCGGCATTTCGCAACTCCAAGCTCAAGCAATACAATGGATGTATGCAATTCGGAACTTTCTCCCCCCGGTCATTGACCGTGGGCTAATTACTTCCAGCACAGACCAACATGTCCGCCACCGAATACCAAACCTTGCCGAACTTTGCCGCCGGGATCGATGGCTTGCTCCCGGCGATCGCCCAGGATGCCGCGAGCGGCGCAGTGCTGATGATGGCTTGGATGAATGCCGAAAGCTACGCCGAGACGGTCGCTACGGGCCGCGCAGTGTATTACAGCCGGACGCGGAAGCGCCTGTGGCGTAAGGGCGAAGAAAGCGGCCACGTCCAGCATGTCCGCGACATCCGGATCGATTGTGACGGCGACACGATCTTGTTGGTCGTCGAGCAAGTCGGCGGCGCGGCGTGCCACGAAGGCTACCAAAGCTGCTTCTTCCGGCGTCATACGACCGAGGGTTGGCAAACCGTCGGCGAACGGATTGTCGATCCGGCGGTGTTGTACAAGAAATAACAACCCGACGTGTTAGCGAGGGCAATAAAAGCCCGACGCGTTAGCGAGGGCGGCTGAGCGCAGCGAAGCGATTCGTCTTCGAAGTAGCTTCTCCTACGGATGGGCATACCATCCGTAGGCTTGGGTTGGCGCTGTAAAAGGTTCCTGGTGAATAGTTTTTGAACCATTGTGGAGGATTTGCAGTTGATTTTGCCCAGATTTCACCAACCCAGGCTGCTACAGATTCGTAATAGTTTCATATAATCGATGTTCTCGCTCAAACCACGCCCTGCCAAGGACTTGAAAGCATGCCCCACCGCAAATCCCTCACGTTTTACTGCTGGCTCTGTGCCTTAACCGCACTCGCGATGGCCGCGGCGATGGTCGGGAACAGTTCGACCAGTTTCGCCGCCGAAGCAGTCAAAACTGCACCAATCAAAACAGAGCCGGCCGCTAAACTGCCGGAACTGGTCAAGGAAGACTTCGAAAAAGGCTCCGAGCGTTGGGAGCCGACCGACAAGAATGCCTGGAAGCTCGTTGATCGCGATGGGTCCAAAGTGCTTTCGCTCTTTCAACAGAGCAAGTACAAGCCCAAATACCGCAGCCCCTTCAATTACACGCTGCTCAAGGAAACGCCCGTCGGCGATTTCGTCCTCGATGTCAAGGTTGCGAGCACGGCGCGTGAATATGGGCACCGGGACGCGTGCTTGATCTTCGGCCATCAGAATGCGGACCAGTTTTACTATGTTCACCTAGCCACGAAGCAAGACGACCACGCGCACCAGATCTTCATCGTCAACAACGCCGCACGCATGAAGATCTCGGAAACGTCGACCAAAGGGGTGCAATGGACGGATGGCTGGCACAAGGTTCGCGTCGTCCGCACGGCCGCTGACGGCCGGATTGCGATCTACTTCGACGATCTGGAAAAGCCGATCATGACGGCGACCGACAAGAATTTCGCCTGGGGCAAGATCGGCCTCGGGTCATTTGACGACACGGCCGATTTCGACGAAGTCGCCCTGCGCGGCGAAAAGGTCACGCCGCCCAAGGAATGACGTAATGACGCAATTAGCTGCAATGCGTCACTCGTATTTCCCGAACCCCGAATCCCGAATCCCGAATCCCCAACCCCAGCCCTAAGCGTTCCCCTTGAACTTCTTCGGCAGCGTAAACGAGTAGAGAATCACGATCGAGCCGGCGGACATAAGACTCCACGGCGCCCACGGCGGCGGGGTTAGTTCGCTAATCGACGGCGAAGCGGCATCGCGGTTGGAAATGATCGTGGCGCGCTCAATGAATAGGGCTTGCAAACCCAGCACAAGCGAGAATATTCCGAGGGCCAGAAAAAATGAGCGCCACATGACCGAAACTCCCTTCTCCGCAAAGACGCGAGACCCCGATCAGCGGGACCTGGATACAAACGAGCGGCAGCGCACCCCAATGACGCGCCGACCGTGGCTCATCCGTTGCTTTCATCGGAACGCGATCCGCATTCTCTTCAAGCCGCGCAGTCAACAGCACAAGTGTAGCAGTTCTAACGATTGCAGCGTGCAGCGCGGGCCAAAATCAAAATTTGCAATTTGCATTTTGCAATTTGCAATTTGCAATTGTTTTCTAATCTTCGCGCGTCCCGCCCAAGCGGCCACCCCTGAAGAAACTCTGCGGGCTTACGGTTTGCAGCGCGTCGAAAAAACGTGGTTGGTCTCGGCCGAGGTGGAATTGCATGACCGGTTAGAGGAACTCGGCAAACTGGAGCGCCGGCTCCAAGAGTCCAAACGCGAATGCGATGCCCAGATCACGGCGATCGAGCAACTGCGGGCACAGCTCAAGACAGCCGAAGTAACGAAAGCCCGGCTGACCAAGGTTTTAAAAACTGCCCCCGCCGGCCAATTGCGAACGCTGCTCGAAAAGGATCGCAAGGAACAAACGGAATTGGCGGCGAAGCTGAGAGAGGGCTTGCCGCCGGAAGACACGCTGGGGGGGCTAGCGCCGCTCAAAGGCTTGCTCGCCGAGCAGTGTGCGCTGCGTGCTGAGTTTTCGCTCGGTGTTTTGGAAGCGAGCCGTCTCGATGCTGGCCTCGCCAAGCAGTACGCCGAGTTGGCGGCGAAGAACGAAGTCCAAGACGCGCTTGCCGAATTGGCCGGCCACTCGCTCGGTCCGGCAAAGCGGCTGGCGGCAGATCAAAAAACGCTGCAGAAATATCGAGCCGCCGCGTTCACCGCAACCGCTCCGATCTATCGCGAAGGAAAACGCGTGCGAGTCAGTCTGATTCTCAACGAAGAGCTTCCCGCAACGCTGACTTGGCACGAAGAACACGAGGCGACCGTGCTGCCATACTCGCTGGCCCAGAATCTAGGGCTCATGAATAAACTGCCGAGCAAACAGGAGCAATTGGCGATTCCCAAAGAAAAGCTCACGCTGCATGGGTGGTTCATCACGCTCGACAAGATTCGCCTCGGGCAAGCCGTGGCGGAAAAGACGCCGGTCTTTGTAATGTCACCCGAGCATGAAGCGCAGGGAGGAAGACTCGGTTACGAGTTGCAAAAAGAATTGCTGCTGACGCTCGAGCCAGAGCGCTTGCAAGTCAAGTGCGGGGCACGCCAAGTATCGTCCGAGGTGAAGAACAAGTAGCCGTCGACCGTCAGCAGAACGCTAGTTGCCTGAGCCAACCGACTTCAGCGCCTACCCAAGCCTACGGATGGTATGCCCATCCGTAGGACAAGATCGTGACTAAAGCCGCGACGGGACTTTAGAAGTTTCCTTACTCTTTTTTCTCTTCCGGTTTCTCTTCATCCGGTTTTGGCTCGGGCTTTTCTTTGCCCTTGGTGTTCGACGCGGCCGGCGTGCGCGGCATGGGTTTCTTGGGAGCGGCCAAGGGTTCGACTCCCGTGGCTTCCATCTTCAGGAGGATACCTTTGCCGGGTTGCATCGGGTAATGCTTGTAGCTGATGATCGTGTTGGCTTGGGGCGGCGTGGCCATGAGCGCCGCGGCGCCATCGAGATTGACCGTCACCTTGGCCATCGGGTCGACGGGCACTTTGATCCCGAGGACGGTCATCTCGCCGTTCTTATAACCGGTCACGGGACCCGTGATCATGTAGCGTTGTGTTTCGGGCTGGGGACCTTTGACTGGTTCCGGGGCGAGACCGCCCAGGCCATCAATGATGGCCCCGGGCTTGTTGGTATCGTTGACGTTGATGATTTCGATTTCGGTGACGGTTTCGGTCGCTTTCTTTTGGCGGTTGTGGATTTCGGTTTTGAAGCGGACCATGAGCGGCGCTTGCGCCAGTTGCACAAAATCGGTTTCGGCCGTTCCGGTGAACGTGATGACGACCTTGGGATCGAGTTGCATCAACCAGCTATTTTGGCCGAGCTTGAGTTGCACCAACTTTCCCTGCGCCCCTTCGAACACGGCGGCTTCTTTGTTGGCCGTCACTGGCTTGGGCTGCTGATTTTGCGCCGGGACTTGCGCCGACCAGATCAATACCAACAGCAGGCCAAACAATAACAAGATTGGACGATGAAATACGTTGCGCACGAGTAAATCCCCAAGACAAGAATTGGGTGGAAACTGTCAGCGGCCATGGCGCGAACCTGAAATCGCTCTGTTCGCTCCTCAGCGTTAAAGATAATCGGGGGAAATGCTCCCCCGCAACCAAATTTCAGAAATCGCCGCCAGTTTGCGTTATACTGGCGGTTTTCGGCAATCGGTGCCGGCGAATTTTCCCGCGTCAATTCCACCTCGTCCTCCCCTGCTCCGCCGCATGTCTGCTCAGCCATCGACTCCTTCTGCCCGCATGACCGTTCCGCGTTTCGTTGGCCGCAAGGGCCAAGAGCGCCTCAGCATGGTTACGGCTTACGATTACGCCACGGCGCAGTTGCTCGACCTGGCGGGGTTGGATGCGATCCTGGTGGGTGACAGCATGTCGATGGTTGTCCAAGGCCACACGACCACGCTTCCCGTCACGCTCGACGAGATGATCTACCATGCCGAAATGGTCGGCCGCGCGGTGCATCAGGCGCTCGTGATCGTCGATCTGCCTTTCCCAACCAATCATCTCGGGCCGTACAAAGCCGTCGAGTTCGCCGGGCGGATCCTCAAAGAAGCCCGCGTCCAGGCCGTCAAACTCGAAGGCGGCGCCGAGCAAGCCGAGGTCATCTCGGCTCTCACCAGCGCGGGCATCCCCGTCATGGCGCATGTCGGCTTGCGCCCGCAGAGCGTGCATCTCCTCGGCGGGTACAAAGTCCAGCGCGACGAAGAGCGGCTCTTACACGATGCCCAATCGGCGCAAGACGCCGGCGCATTCGGCATCGTGCTCGAATGTATCCCGACGCCATTAGCGCAAAAGATCACCGCGCAGGTGCGCATCCCGACAATTGGCATCGGGGCCGGGCCGCATTGCGATGGCCAGGTGCTCGTCTATCACGATTTGGTCGGACTCAGCGAAGGTCCGCTGCCCAAGTTCGTCAAATCCTACGGCAACGCGCGCGAAGAAATCATCAAAGCGGTGAGTGCGTTCAAGGAAGAAGTTCGCAGCGGGGCCTTCCCCGACACGAAGCACAGCTACGGGTAAGTAAATTACGTCTGCAATAAAATCGTTTGAATGAATTCAAAATCTTTTTCAGCGCCAACCCAAGCCTGCGGATGGTATGCCCATCCGTAGGAGGACCGCTGCTTCTCAGCACTCCACCAACCGGTCGCACTTCGCCGAGGTGACATTCTCGCGCACGCGGAGCCACTCGGGTTGCGGTGTTTCCCCGCGTGCCCAGGCTAATAAAGCTGCCGGCAAATTCGCCCCGGCTTGATGGGCAAAGGGATAACTCCCGCCAAACCGCGGATTCAATTCGAGTACCCGGGGCCCTTCGCTGCCGTTGATCACATCACAGTCGAGATTGCCGACGTGCCGGAGCGTTTGGCCGATTCGTTGCCCCAGTTCTTCGAGCATTGGATTTCGGACCGTGACCGCACGATCCGTTTCGCCGGCGCGCATACTCAGTTTTCGTTTGATGAGCGTTGTCACATAGCGGCCGTGGAGGTCGTTGATAATATCCAGGCCGTACTCGTCGCCGGCAATTTGTTCCTGAATCAGCAAGCACTGTTCTGGCTCTGCTTGGCTGGCACGGGCCAAGCACGATTTTTTTACCGCGATGCCCGCAAAGCGATACGCTAAGTGCAACTCTTCCTCGTCGTGAGCCACTTCGATCCCGATCGACCCGCTCCCCCAGCGCGGTTTGACCACGACGGGCCATGACAGTCTGCCGTTACTCAACTTCGCCAGTGCCTGGTCGATGGTGAGAAAAGTTTCCGGTGTTGGGATGCCCTGCTCGCGCAGGAATTGAAACGTCGCAAACTTGTCGCCGCACGTTTCAATCACCCCAGGCGCTGAGATGACCGCGTGCGTTCCACTCGCTTGCAGTTTATCGGCCAGCAATGCGAGCTGCGGCAATTCCAAATCGTTCAGCGGCACGAGCAGCCCGATTCGATGCTCCTGGCAAAGCTGTAATAGCTCGCGCGCGTAGTCCGGGTGATGAGTCGGCGGCAGCGCGATGCCGCAATCGGCTTCGTGTAACGCCGGCGCATCGGGCGAGCAATCGGCGGCGTACACCAGGCCGCTTCCTTGCAGCGCTTCTTGAAAGGCCTTGATCAAATAATTGCGACGTCCGGCACAAGTTAGGAGCACATTCATCGCGGCGCTCCTAGTCCGGCAAATGTTCCGAAGACATCGGCGGCCGTCTCTGCGCGGCGAAGTAAGGTGAACTGCTCGGTTTCCGAATCGTAACCGAGGATCGGCGGATTGGGGCGAATGAATGGCGGCTTGAAGACGAGTGTGTAAGACCCCATGTTAGTGAATACAGCAAAGTCGCCGATCCCGACGGAGCCTTGAAATTCTGAGGAGAGGCAATCGTGTTCCATACACGTATAGCCGACGAGATCGACCGGCCCGTCGTACTTCCGTGTTGCTTCGGGATCGCGGAGTATCTGCAGCGAGAGCCGTTTGTCGGTGCCGGTCGGTTTCACGTTGTGGATGCTGCCAACGACAAGTGCCAGTTGCCGGCCGCGAATCGTTTTTAAGCCGACGACTTTCGTCGCGAATTGCAACACATCGGAAACGACCGCGACACCCGGTTCGAGAATCAGCTCCGGACCCTGCTCGCCATAGCGCTCACGCAAGAGCGGAGCGACGGCCGCGGCGTATTGCGCGTAGCTGGGCAGCTCGTGATCGAATTGCGCACGCAAGTCGGGCGGAACTTTGCCGTAGAACCCCCCGCCGACATCCAAATACCGCGGCGGTGTTTCCGGGAAATATCGATCGGCCAAGGACAAAAGTTTTTGCGTGCGTGCGCGATACGACTCGACCGTTCTCCCGGCCGTTGACAGATGGCAATGCAGCCCCGCCAATTCGCAATTCGGCTGCGCGCGAAGCCGTTTGATGGCCGCATCCAAATCTCGACTCGCGGCATCGAAGCCGAAACGCGAAATCCCTCCATCGCCTAGATCTAAATTGCAGCGGATACCAAACGCGAAGCGGCGCTGCGGGTGCGACGCGGCGATTTCTAAGGCGAGTTCCAGTTCTTCGGCGCTATCCAGATTGATCGTCGCTCCGTCGAGCATCGCGCGAGTCAATTCGGGTTCCTGTTTCAACGGCCCATTAAAAATGATCCGTTCGCCCGGTACGCCAATCAGGCGCGCCAAATCGTATTCCATGGCCGAGACGACTTCGGCGTAGTGGCCTGCGGCGCGGACAATCTGACAGAGGCGAGGGAGGTAATTTGTTTTGTAAGAGTAGCCTAGCGCAGTGCGCGGATAGATTGCTTGAAAGGCTTTCAGAAACTCGCGCAGATTTCTTTCGAAGCCGCGTTCATCGAGCAAGAAAAACGCATCGCCGTACCCTTGTGCAAGTCGTCGATACGTAGCAAAGTCCGCCGGCATTTCATGCGCCTGAAGATTGAAAATTCCCCCTCGCCAGTCACCTTTCTATTCTGTAAGGAAATTTCGTAAAGTCAATTCGGCCGGGGACTTTTCGACTTTTGCTGTTAGTTTGATCGACTGTAGCTTGATGCAACGCTGGAGAGTGTATTCAGATAAGTTTGATTCGCCTGCAATTTGGCGATCACCGATTCAATGCGGGCATAAGACGCCAAGAGCCGTTCGCGCTGGCGAGTGAGCCGCGCGTTGTAAGTCTCGATGCGCGCGGTGTTCGCGTCGTATTTCCGCGTCAAGGCACCAGCGCGGCTGACCAACAGCGAATTGCCCACACCCGCCAACTGTTCGACCACTTTATTGAACTTGTCGGCGAAGCCGGTATCAGTCGCGGTGATGAATTGTTTCACTTCGTCGGGCCGTTCATCGAGGGCCGCTTGCAGTTTCGCTTCATCGAGCGCGAGCAGCCCCTTGTCATCGACGTTGATGCCAAGGCTGGCAATCGATTGGATCGAGCCGGCGCCGAACAAGCGGCCCGTGATGAAGCGATCCAGATCGGTTTCGGCGCGAAGGACGGTGCCATCGCCTTGCAGGATCGCTCCGGTATTGGTGTCCGTGTTGTATGCCGTCACCGTGGTGATCGAGCCGCGGACCTTGTTGAACGCGGCGACGAAATCTTTGACCACGGTGACCAGATTGCTCGTCGAACCCGTGACGTTGACCGACACCGCATTGGTGCTCGTGCCGTTGATCGTCAGATTGACATCCGGTAGGACGCTGTTAAATGAATTGCTTTTCGAGGAAACGAGCGTTCCGCCACTGCCGCCGATTTGCAAGAGCGCGTCTTGCGCGGCGACCGTTTCCGTCAGCGAAAAATTCACGCCGCTCGTATCGATCAAGAGCGAACTCGCGCTGCCCGAGACTTGATTGAAAAGCGTAAACCCATACGGCTTCACGCCATTGCCGTCGTTGATGACATTCGCGCGGACCAGGCTATTCAAGCCGTTGATCTTGCTGGTCAAATCGGCCAGCGTGTCCGTCGCCGACAAAGTCACCGTGTAAGTTTGCGAGCCGTCGATCACTTTCTTCGACACATTGTCGATCGTCGCCGTGGTCGCCGCGCTGAGCAAGTGCAAATCCCGCGCAACGGTGCTGTTGCCTTCGGTGACCGCGAGTGTCGCGCCCGAGCCATCCGTCGTATCGACGAGCACGATTCCATCGCCCGCGTCGTTGATCCGGGCGTCAATCGCCAGACTCAAGTTGTCGATCTTCGTGATCAAATCGCCGACGGTTTTGACGCTATCGTCGATCGTGAGTGACTTTTTCAGACCGGCGTTGTCGGTGATATTGATCGTCCCGCGCGCGACGCCATTGCCGCCGTTGAGCGAACTGAGCAGCGTTGCTTCGCTGACGATTTGCAGCTTGAGATCGGTGCCGGACTTGGTATTGGCAGCGACACTTGCGGTGAGGCCCAACTTATCGGCCGTGTTGGTCCCGTCGCCATTCGCGGCAATCAAATTGCTCGCGGTCAGCCCGGTCGTGTCGGTGAGTTGCAAGCCGGTGCGCGCGGCGTTGTACCCGGCGCGGATTCCGATCCCGGCGTTGTTAATGCTTTCGATCACATCGTCGAGCGTTTCAGCCGCCGCGAGATTGACCGTGGCCGCCGCGCCGCTGCGATCGGAGAGCTGCAAATCGCCCAGCGTGCCAAGTCCCTTGCCGCCGTTCAAACTCGAGAGCAACGCCGTCTTGAGGCCGCTGTAGATGCGCGTGCCCGTGACGGTGTCGCCGGCGGCGGTCGTGGCGATACCCAGATCTTCGCCGGCATGCGAGCCGAACAGGTCTTCGACCTTGAAATCGCCGCCGTTGTCGGTGCTCAGATCCTTGAGTTCGATCCGATTGTTGACGATCGTCGCACTCAACTTCGTCGGTGCGATGCTATTGAGCACACTGAGGATATCGCCGAGCGTCGACTCATTGGTCGCGGTGATCGCCGACTTCAAAGCCCCGCCGACGGTGTAGGTGCTGTCCTCGGGCACCACTTTGCCGTTGCCGGTGCTGCCGGCGACGTTGGTGACCTTGAAGTATTGGCTCGCCGTGAGATCGTTGGTCAGCGTTTGGACGATGGAGTTCGCCGACGTGTTCCCTTGATCGATCCGGAACGTCAACTTCTTGTTGTTTGGATCGCTGTCATCGAAAACCACAGTCTCACTGCCGCCGGTGATCAGCGGGTCGTCGATGAATTCGATGCGCACATTGTCAAACGCATCGCCGCCTTGGACCGCTTCGAACTTCAGCTTCGCGTTGGGGCTATCGACGCCCTCGGTGGTGATAAACGCTTTTGGTCCCGCGGTGATTGCCGTGTCGGTACTCGTGACCAGGCCCGAGCCGTTGCCGTCGGTCGCGCGGGCAGCGGAAAACGCGGCGCTCGCCGTGGTGTCGCGGGCGAGGGCGGCGAGGACTTGATCGGCGGTGGTGACGCCTTCGTCGATGCGGAACGTGAGCGTCTTGGCGTTGCTGTCGTAGGTGGCGGTTTCGGTGCCCGCGGTGACCAGCGGATCATCGACAAAGCTGATCGTCACGCCGCCCAAGTCCGGCCCGGCGGTTTTCGCGGTGAAGGTGATTTTCGCATCGACGCCATTGGCCGCGGTTGTGGTGGCCGAGGCCTTGTCGCCCGAGGTGCCGAGCTTTTTCAGATCGACCGTGGTATTCGTGCCGTCGCGAAACGAGATCCGCAAGTCGGGCAACGTTCCATCCAAGCGCACGCCCGCGCCATCGTTCAATTGCGCGAGTCCCAGATCGGCAAACAGACTGCCAACGGTGGTTCCCGTCGCACTTGTTGCGGCGATGTCGATAGCACTCAGACCGAGCGACGCGGCGGTCGTGCCGTTGTTGATTTCTTGAACGCGCAGATTCGCCGCGCTGCCGCCGCTCAGATCGGTCAAACGAATCGCGCCGTTGACGGTTGCCGCTTGGACCTTGATCGTCGTGTTGCTGTTGATTGCTTTGAGGACGTCGTCGATGTTCCGCGCCGTCGAGAGATCGAGCTCGGCGCTCGTGCCGCTGCGATCGGTGATGCGAATCTTGCCGGCCGTGAAACCGTTGCCCGAATTGAGCGTATCGAGTCCCGTCCCGGTGTCGATGAAGCCGCCGAAGCGATATTTTAGCGTGCCCGCGCCGATCGGCGTGGTGTTGCTCGTGAATTTCGAGCTTTGCAACTGCTGCGAACTCGCCAGCCGCAGCGGCGTGAACTGATAATTGCCCAGCGCCGGCGTGCCATTTGCGCCGGCGGAGATCAGCGTCGCGTCACTGCTCGAGACAACGCGTTGGTTGTAGAGCGACGTGTTGCTGAACTTTTTGATCGTCAGTTGCGTGGCGATCAACTGCGCGGTGAGTTGGGTGAGCGCCGTACGCTGCGAATCGATCGTCTTGTTGGCATTGACCACCAGGTCGCGCGGCCGCGCGGCGATCCCGATCAACGCATCGACCGTTTCGACAATGTTGGTCCCGGTGACCAAGCCGACGCTGGAAGTGATTCGACCCATGCCAAGGCTGCTGTTTCAAAAAACGTTTCGGCGCGAGCGCACCGTCTCTGGTTTTATCGGCCTTTTCGCAAGGAAAGGTGCAGTATTGTGCCGCCGGGGCGAAGTTTGCGGATTTTGCGGGTGAGGCTGGCTGCTTTGCTACTCGCAGGGAGCACAGAACGTCAAGAAATTCTGTATCTGAATTAATGCGAGACGCGATTGTAGCTCCGAAGCTCAAGCAAACGCACTTTCAGCGCAACCCAAGCCTGCGGATGGTATGCCCATCCGTAGGAAAATGTCCCCATGCACTGCAGCGGCTCGCTCGAAGCATGGCTTCGAGCTACGGATGCCTCTCAATGCAGCAGCTCGTGACTACTTGCCGTAGGTGTCGCGAGCCAATGGGGAATCGCCAGCGGCGCCTTCGGCTTCGCAGGCAACGGCTGTGGCGCGGCTTCGGATTTTGACGATTGTGATGTGGTGCAGGTTCGCGCAGCACTGCTATTGGAATGAGCAATGAGCCATTCCGGCAGAACTACAGTGATCGAGTCGAGCAACGATTTCCAGTTTCCCGCCGCCCCCTGATACAGCGGGCGGACGCTGGCGTACCACGGCGTCGCTCGCTCCATCGGTCCCCAACGCCAAGCTCCTACCGCCGGAAGCAAGCACCACGTTGGCACGCCGAGCGCGCCGGCCAGATGAACCGCCGCGTTGCCGACCGAGATTACCAGATCGCACGCCGCGATCCGCGCGGCCAGATTGTCCAGGTCGTTGCGCAAGTCGAACGCGGGCCAGTCGTGAATGCACGAACCAACGGTTTCCAATTCGGCCGTCACGTCGCCATGCTGCAAATTGATCCATTCGACCCCGGGTACTTTGAACAGTGTCGAAAGTTGCTCCAGCGCCAAGCAACGCTGCAAGCGGGCCTTGGCTTTTTCGCCTCCTTGCCAGGCGATGCCGATCCGCGCACCGGCGGGCAACTCGGCGAACCGAGTTTGCCATTCGGCGAGCAACGCAGGATCAGCGTTCAAGAACGATTGCTGCATGGGAAAGTCGTGCAGCGCGCGGCGGCGATGCTGCGGGATACTCCCGGCGGCGATGTGCAGGTCGCAACGCTGTGCCGGCAGCGGCTGCCAACGATGTTCGTGGCCGCGCGTGACGCCGACCCATTCGATCTGCGGAAAATTGCGCTGGAACAGCGACTTCATGCGCGGATCGCAGGTCGCGACGATTCGCTTGGCTTCGTTGCATAGTTCTTGATAACAAGTGGCGAACATAATCTCGTCGCCGAGACCTTGCTCAGCATGAATCAGCAGCGATTTGCCCGCGAGCGAACCGCCGTCCCACTCGGGCATCGTCAATTGCGTGCGGCGCGGCGTCGAGTTGGCGCAGTTCCAGCGCGCTTCGTATGCTTTCCAACCCTCGGCGTAGTCGCCCTGTTGAAGCAGCGCAAACGACATATTGGCTTCGGCCGAAGGAAACGGTTGCGGTTGCGAAATCGCGAGTGCGTGTTGATAGCAGTCGATCGCCGCAGCGTTCTGGCCTTGCTCGTAGAGCGATAGGCCGAGCGAGTTCCAGAGCTCGCGATCCAACGGCGCTTGCTGCAACGCCGCGCGAAAATGTTTCTCGGCCAGGGCCGGCTGATTGAGTTTCAACGCCAAATTCGCGGCGAGAATCGGTGCGGCAGCCAACTTTTCGTCGATCTCAAGTGCCAATTGAAAACTCGCCAGCGCTTCGACGTCGTGACCTTGCGCTTCGAGAATTCGTCCATGCAGCAGATAGCCAGCGGCCGAAGGCTCCAGGTCGAGTACTGCTTCGATCTGCTCGCTGGCGGCAGCATCTTCTTGCTCTTCGTGCAGCAACTCGGCGAGCAACAGCATCGCCGCGACGCAGTCAGGAAACTTCGCAAGCACTTGCTCCACGCGTTCGCGTGCTGCGTCGATTTGACGCTCACGCATCAACTCACGAATCGCAGACAACTCTTCGACCGGATGCTTTGTTGCTTGAGCAGACAACCCAACCGCTTGCGGCTTAGCAATCTCTGGAATCGTCGCCTGGACTGCGGACGACTTCGTTTCGACCCCCGGAAAAGGCAAGCCCGCTGCTTGGAAATGCGAGCGTGCTTCCTCTTTGCGATCGAGCTTCCAGAGCAATTCTCCGAGTTCTTGATGCGCGCGGTTGAATTGCGGATTGAGTTCCAGCGCGCGGCGGTAGCTGGCGATGGCTTCGTCGTAACGTCCGCCCGCGGCAAATGCCAGGGCCAGATCGCAGCGCCGCAGCGGCACCGCTTCGGCGGTCGAGAGCGCGCGTTGCAGCGAGCGAATCGCCAGCGCAGGCCGGCCCTGCTTGTTCGCGACCAGGCCCAAATGATGCAGCGCGCTCGGAAATTTCGGCGCGATTTGCAGCACACTTTGCAGCAGCGTTTCGGCCAGGCCGTAGTCGCCGGTTTCGGTTGCTTGCTTGGCCCGCTCCATCGTCACAGGGATTTGCTCGAGCGTCGCGAGGGCCGAGAATTGCGTGTGATCGAGCCAGGTGTGTTCCGAGAGCGGGATCTCTTGCCGCGGCGTGAAGCTCATCGGCGGAGCTTGCATCTTCCCCGCCATCTCGCGCCACTGTGAAGGCGGAGCAAATTGCAGCTTGCCGAGCATCAGCCCCAAATGATTCAACACCGGCGCCCAATCCTTGCGCGTCGGTTGGCGGAACAGCCGCACGTTCTTGTACCACGGACTCTCCGCGCCGCGAATCATCCAGCGCCACGACGGGATCATCGGCAACAATGTCCACGCCGGCGTGCCGACGGAACCCGCCAAGTGAACGGTCGCGTTGCCGACCGAGATCACCAGATCGAGCGCGGCGATCTTCGCGGCGAAATTATCGACGTCGATGAGCGGATCGCCCTGTTCCCAATCATGCAGCGTGACGCCAAACCGGTCGCGGACCTCTTCGGCATCTTCGCTCGCGTCGCCGTATTGGAGATTGATGAACTTGACGCCCTGCTTGTTGAAGATCGGCTCCCAGAGTTCCGTCGGGATCGAGCGCTTGCGGCGTTCCAATGGCTTCCCGCCGGCGCGCCAGCTCACGCCGACCTTCAACCCTTCGCCAAGCGCGGCGAACTTTTCCCGCCACTGCGCGACGAGTGCCGGATCGGGCGTGATAAACTTTTCCTGACGCGGAAAGGCGTCGCGCGTGCCGCGAAAGAACAGCGGCAAGCTCCCCATCGGCAATTGGTAGTCAATCTGGCCCGATACTTCGCACGGCTTTTTGTCCTTGCGGCGATGGTAGCCGTAGACGCTGGCTTGCGGAAACGAGCGGCGGAAAAGTTTCTCCAACCGCGGCTCGCAAACAATCACCACGCGGCCCGCCTGAGCAATCAATTCGGGGATGCACGAGCAAAAAACGATCTCATCGCCGAGCCCTTGCTCGGCGTGAATCAGGATCGACTTGCCCGTGAGCGTTTCGCCCTGCCAGCGCGGCTGCGGATAGTCGTCGAGTTCGACTTCGCCAGCGCCGCAGCGCAGCTCGTAACCCTGCCAACCCTCGGCATAGTTCCCTAGATGCAGATGGCAAATCCCGAGATTCCACGAAGCGCGGACATAAGTCGGATCGTATTTCAGGGACGTCTCGTAAGCTTTGATCGCTTCTTCGAGCAAGCCTTGCTCGCGCAGCGAATTGCCCAGGTTGTAATACGCCAGGGGGCTTTTTTCGGAGACTTCGACCGCGCGTTTCGCCCAACCGGTTGCTTCGACGTAACGCTCTTGTTGCTCCATGATGCCCGAGAGATTGATGTACGCCGGAGGAAAGTTCGGCCGGCAATCGATCGAGCGCAGGAAGCAATCGTACGCTGGTTGATGGTGATGTTGCTCGAGGTAGCAGACGCCCAACTCGAAGTGCAGCGCGTGGTTCTGCGGATCGACCGTGACGGCATGCTTGAGGGCCGCGATGGCCGGTTCGAATTCTTTCTTCCGGCGATGCGACACGCCGACAATCCGCAGCGCGATGGAATGGTCCGGATCGACAGCCAAGATTTCGTTGGCGAATTTCGCCGCGTCATCGTATTGCTCCGTGTTGAAGCATTGCGCCGCTTGATCAAGTGTTGCTTGCGACCAGGCGGGCTGTTGCTTGACGACCTTCTTTTCCGGAGGAGCAGCACCCACCCGCACTTGGTTCACGACGACATTGGAAACGGGCGAGGTTTCCGCCAGTTTCAGGCATTCGCGGAGCGAATTGGCCGCGTTTTCGTTCTGCGGTTCAAGCTGGACGATCTTGGCGAAGCATTCGGCCGCGCGGCTGTGCTGATTCTGCGCGTGCAGGATACAGCCCAGGTTGTTCCAGGCCGCGGTGTAATTCGGCGCAAGTTCGACGGCGCGTTCGAATGCGGCGATTGCTTCGAGCGGCAACTGCTGCTCCATCACAATCGCGCCGCGCACGTTGAGAATCTTGGGATTGTTCGGCGTCAGCCGTTCAGCCCGCGTGAGCGCATCGAGCGCGCTGCCGTAATCTTGCAACGCGCGATGGCAAAGACCCAAGCCGAGCCAAATGTCGTCGCGTTCCGGGTGCGTGTTCGTCAATTCGCCAAAATCTTGTTTCGCCGCGGCGAAATGGCCGAACATTAGTCGCGTTTCGGCCAGCTCCAACCGCCATTCGAATTTGTTGTTCGCCAATAGCACGGCGCGTTGCAGACTCTTGATCGACAAATCGCCACGCTGCGTCGCGCGGGCGATCTGGGCCAGCGAGTACCACGCCTCGGGCTTGCGCGGCGCATGGATCAGCACCTCGTCGCAAATTTTCTCGGCCTGCGCCCAATCTTGGCGAGCGATGAGTGTTTGAATCTGTTGCAAGTTATCCATGACATCAAAGCGGCCCGTGACAAGGGACTTGCTGAGATCGGTCGGTTTATTGGTCATGTTCATGGCCCGTTCAAGGGTGTGATATTGATTTAACGTTGAGCGAACATTGGGTGAGGTCTCTGTGGCAGCAGCCACACCCTTCCCGTTGGTCAGGGGGTGCCACCCGGTTTGCAATTTCGCGGCGACACGAGCGAGGACGCATGGCCAGGCTTCGTCTGGCTGTTGGCGAAAGCAACGAACCGACGAGTACCACGGGTTGGTCTCGCCCGCGAGCAGCCAGCGCCAACTCGGAATCGTGGGCAAGATCACCCAAGCCGGAACCCCGAGCGCGCCGGCCAGATGCACGGTCGTGTTTCCGACCGAGATCACACGGTCGAGTGCGGCGACCCGCGCGGCGAACTCGTCGAGATCGTGCAGCGGATCGCCGGCGGGCCAATCATGGATCGTGATGCCATGCGCTTGCCGCAGTTCCTCGCGCTCGCGATCCGTTTCGCCGTACTGCAAATTGACCCAAGCAATGCCCGGGGTTTGCAGGAGCGGCAGCCATTCCGCGAGTGTCGTGGAACGGCGTTGTCGTTCGAATGGTTTACCGCCAGCGCGCCACGATATGCCGATCCGCAGTCCCGGCGGAAGTTTCTCGAAGCGCTGTTTCCACTCGGCGATTTTCTCCGCGTCAGCGACGAGGAAACGCTCGCGATGAGGAAAATCGGAAAGCTCGCGGCGAAAGAGCCGGGGCAAATCGCCGGCCGGCAGTTGCACATCGATATTCGCCGCGTCGCAAGGCCGGCGATCTTGAAACCGCTCGAACCCGATCACGCGCACATCCGACCATTGCCGGGCGAAGAGCGGCTGCAAGCGCGGATCGCAGACCAGCGTCACTGTTCTTGCAATCTGCCGCAGATCGTCAATGCAACTGGCGAACATGATTTCGTCGCCGATGCCTTGTTCCCCGTGCACGAGGACCGACTTGCCAGTCAGCATTTCGCAACTGATCGCGCGCACTTGCGGATATTTGTCGTGGAAGACCTCTTGGGCCTTCGCGCGCCAGCGAAATGATTCCCAACCGTTTTCGTAGTCGCCGAGTAGAAGCTGGCAAATCGCCAGATTCCAATGGGCTTTGGCAAAATTCGGATTGTGCTCGAGCGCTGCTTGATAGGAGCGCGCGGCGAGTGAAATATGTCCTTGTTTTTGCAGGACATTTCCCAAGTTGTAATGAACGATGGGACACGCTGGATCAAGTTCCGCTGCCAACTCCAAATCCGCGCGGGCTTCTTCACAGCGATTCAACCGATCCAACAGCGCACCGCGATTCAAGACAGGGTTCACCCAATCGGGACGGAGCTGATGCGCCTTGGCGAAGTGACTCAACGCTTGGTCAAAGCGTTCACCGCGATAGTAGGAGCAAGCCAGCTCGAAGTGACTTTCGGCCGAATTGTCATACGCGAGCGCATGCTTGCCGAGCTCAATCGCCAGATTCATTCGCCCCTGTTGCCGCATGGCGCTGGCGAGCAGCCGCAGAGCCGGGGCGTTCTGAGGATCACGGGCGAGCACCGCGCGCAAGAGACTCTCGGCGTCGGTCCATTGACCGGCGCTCATGGCCTCGCGGGCGCGAGCCAGATCGTCTGCGAAAGTTGCTAGCGAATTCATCCGTGAATTGAGCGTTTTAGCCCCCCGTCAATGACGGGGGGAAATCAGCGCTGTAAGTATGGCGAGTAATGATCCAGGCATCTTTCTATGATCAAAGTCTGTTCCCCCGGGTCATTGACCCGGGGCTAATAATTTCATCGGCAGTGCGGCTTGGCAAAGTTTGCCGATTCCGTGGATTGTGAGGGGGATTGCTGCTGGCGCAACGCTAGCAAACGATCAAATAATCAAGATGTGCTATCAGCTTGCAGCAAGACGGAGAACCTGCGCGCTCAGCGCAGATTCGAAAAGCGAATCCTCTGCTAGCAACGAAAACAGCCGCCGGACGAATCCGGCGGCTGTTGTGAATCCTAACTTGTCTGAAGTTGCTTCGTTTAGCGGAGCAGCGACAGCACGTTTTGCGGATTTTGGTTGGCGATCGACAACACCGAGGTACCCGATTGCACCAGAATCTGAGCCCGAGTGAGGCGAGCCGATTCGGCCGCGAAGTCGGCATCGCGGATCGAGCTTTCGGCTTCGGTCAGGTTTTCCAGGGTGTCGTTCAACGTCGCGATGTTCGTTTCCAGAGTCGTCTTCTGGAACGCACCCAGACGACCGCGGAGGCTGGTCACGCCGGCGATGACTTCGTCGACGATCTTGGCCGCGTTCTTGGTGTTGGTCTTCAGGTCACTCAAGCCGCCCGAGCGGAGTTCGTACAACTTGCCGCTGACGCCGCCGAGGGTTGCCGTGCCGACACCTTGGATGCCGAGGCGAGCTTGTTGGTTGCTCACGACGTCTGGACCGATTTGGAAGTTCGCACCGCCGCCAGCGATCGTGAAGCCAAATTGATCGCCATCGACCAGTGCCTTGTTCACCGTGAAGCTCAGGTCGAGCGTGCTCGTATTGAGCGAGGCTTGCAGACCCTTGCCTTGGGCTTGAACACCATTGATCCGGACCGCGACGTCTTGGCCCGTAGCCCGTTCCGCGGCGGCACCCGAGAGGTTGACCGCGTTAAAGGTTCCGCTCAGCGCCTTGGCCGAGACAAAGGCATCGCTGCCGTATTCGACCGAGGTGAGCTTGAGGTAAGAACCCGAAGTCGCACCCGAGGTAACCGAGGCCGAGACACCCGTGGCATCGCTGACCAGGTTGACCGCGTCACGAATTTGTTGGATCGTGCTGCCGGTTCCGAAGTTGAAGGTTTCGAAGCCGCTCTTGCCGCCGAGCTGAAGGACCAGGTCGCTGGTCAAGGTGCCGGCGGAGTAATTCAACTCGCCGGTGGTCGCTTGACGATCGACGCGGACATCGACACTGATCGACGAGGCCGTGCCGAAGTTGGCTTGGTCGATCTTGAGGTCGCTCAGAGCGATCGAGCCCGAGGCCCCGCCCGTCGTGACCGCACTGGTCGTGCCAGCGGAGTTCACGCCGTTGCCGGAACCAACCGTTGTGGCGCTGAAGACGCCCGTGGCATTGATCGCGGTGGCGACCGAGGAGGCCGCCGCGGCGGCACTGCGGTTGACCGTCAAGGTGTTGGTAGCAGTGCTGTATTCCGCCCGAGCAGCCGAGTCAGAGGTCGCAATGACGACGATCAGATCGTTGTAGCTTGGTCCGCCGACAGCGGCCGAGATGATCAGCGTGTTGCTTGTAGCACCGCCCACCGTCGCGGCAGTCGCTGTCGCAGCCGTGTAAGCGGCCGTGGAGGTGGTCGCTTGGGCGCTGGCTTGGAAGACGCCGCCGGCGTTGATCGCACTGACCAGAGCCGCAGTATCGCCGGCTGCACTGATGCTGAGGGTCAACGTGTTGGTCGCTGTGTCGTAAGTCGCACGAGCCGCGGCATCGGAAACCGTCAAAGCGACGGTCGCATTGTAGCTTGTGCCCGTATTGACCGCCGAAAGGCTGATCGCATTGGTGTTTGTGCCGCCCGTGGTTGTCGCGCTGCGTACAGTTCCATTCGCGGTGCCGGCGGAGAAGATCGCCCCCGCCGTGGTTGCCGACGCAACTAAACCAGCCGATCCGCTCAAGGCGTTGACCGCCGTCACAACATCAGCCGCCGTTGCCGCGTCGCTCAGGGTAATCGTCAGCGTGCTGCCGCTAAACGTGGCCGACGTTGGCGACGTCGAGTTCGAAACATAACGGATTTCAACGCCGTTTGAAGCCGTTCCGCCGGATATCGCTGTAAAGGTCACCACCCCAGTTGAACCAGCGGCTGAAATTGTCGCCTTGGCACCGGACGAGGTGCTAAACGATCCGGTCGCACTGGTATCGAGATCCGATCCAAAGGTGCCGGCGGCACGAATGTTGGCCGAACCGATGTTCTGTGCCAAGAAGTCCAAGCTGCCATCCAACAAACGGCGGCCTTGGAACGATGTTGTCTGGGCAATGCGGTCGATCGCTTCGAGCGAGGAGTCGACTTGCAGTTGGTTCGCGGCGATCTGCTCGTCGCTGAGGGCCCCGCTATTGGCCGATTCCGAAACCAGCCCGCGAATATCGTTCAGCAGGGTGCTGACCTGACCGAGGGCACTATCGGCGGTGCCGATGATTTGGTTCGCCCGTTCGCTATTCGTGACCGCCCGTTGGGTGGCGACGATATCGCTGCGGAGAATTTCGCTGGCGATCAAACCGGCGGGGTCATCCTTGCCCTTGTTGATCCGCAAACCGGTACTCAAACGAGTAAGAGCGGTTTGCAGGTCGTTGTTGGACCGCGTCAAAGTCTTTTGCGCGACCAAGGAACTGACATTCGTGTTAATGCGGGTCATGGTATGACACCCCTAGGGAAAATTGTTGTTTCGGACGATGCCCAAGCTCACTGCGCGGCGCGGGGAGTGCTCACCGTAGCGAGTTTGGCGGTGTGCTTCCGCCCGGGGTTTTCACCCTGTGGGCATCTGCGTGGCACCACGGAAATTGGAAAAAGGACGCTGACACTTCTTGAATCCCTCGGGTGTCACAACGCGGCGGAACAGGGACCCTTTCGTTCCGCCAGCATTGGGACTGGTAACCTTCTTGTCATTGGAATCGTGATCAGCGATTCTTTTGCCAGTTGGTTCATCCACATTTCCCGTGGCAATCCGGACCTTGCGCTACGAATAGAGCACGGTCCTTAGAAATCTTCATCGACAACATGGCGTAGGTGCTTTAGGTAATTTGGGAAACTTTTCCGGCGTTCCCATTTTCCCTCCATCAATGTCTTCAATCGGCCAAATTGGTCCACGATAAAATGAAAAAGATCCGCACAATCGCGTTCCCGTGATTGTGCGGATCTTTGTTGTGCCTTACACGACGTACAATCGTCATCATTTCCCTAAATTACCCATGCGTTCCATTGCGGCCGGGTTTCCCCAGCATCTGGGTATCTTTGGGGTCCAATCGGCTGGCCCGTTGATTTTCGCGCTGGATAGCTTCGTACACTTCTTGGCGGTGTACGGGGATTTCGTTGGGGGCGTTGATCCCCAAACGAACCTTGTCCCCACGAATATCGACAATGGTCACCACGATGTTATCACCAATGATGATGCTTTCGTCGCGCTGTCTCGACAATACAAGCATCGCTGACTCCTTGAACTGCTGCTTTAGGGCGTTCGGCCGGTTGCTGGTCGAACGCCGGGATGAATGGCGGGAAGGTCAAAATCTCAAGATGTTGGAATCTTACTGCTCTCTTCTACCGACCGTCGTCGCAATCGAATCCTGTGGCGGGATCGCGATTTAGGCCGACATTCGCAACCGGACTGGCTCGGAAGTCAGCTCATACTGCACCGGAAGATCGTTGTTGGAGATCACCTGGCGCCCAATCCGGCGCTCTTCGTTGATCACCACAGGAGCCCGAAGATTCAGCGTCATGCCTTTTTCGTTCTTGCCGAGAATCGCCAAAACTTGGGCCTGCTTCAGGTCTTCCAAGGCCAGCGGAACCAGCTCGCCGCGAGAAACGCGCAACTGATAATCGGGCACATACCGCCGCGGGCTTACGACGGCCAACGCCACTTCAGCCCGGGTCAGGCTTTGCAGCCAACCCAAGGCGTCGTTTTGCGCATCGGCCAAGAGAACCCAGTGACGGCAATCTTCCATTCCCAACAAGCCGTTGGGAAATAGCAGGACGTCTTCGGCACGCATCTCCACGGTGCCAAAACGTGTGGTCTGAACTTGCATGGTTTCCTCCGTGAAGCCATTAAATAAGGGGGCGAATGGTCGCCGCCGCACGAAATCATCTGGACTGTGGGGCAGATCTTCCGTGTCTGGCCGCGTGTCACTCGCAACTGAACCGAGCCAAGGGGTGACAACCCATACATCGGCGGCCTGGGTTAGATAAGTAAAGAGAAAAGGATGAGTAAAATAGAAAAGATGTAACGTCGCTAGCGTGGCTCCTTTTCTCGCTTAGCCGGACCGTCCACGGCCGGCGATAAACTTGGCCGGCCGTGGACGGTCCGGCGAAGCGAAAACTCGCGTAAACGCGGTTCTCCTGCGCTGTTAAAAATCTTGTAACACTTGCCTCGCCTCCACGCTTGGCTGGGTGCTGGTTGACTCCAGCAACTCTCTCAACCCCCAAAACAACGAAAGCGAGCGTGGATCATGTCGGTTACCTGGATCAAAACGAGTGTCGCCCTTGGTTTGACCCTGGCTGCCACGATTTTCCACGCCAGCCCTGTTCAAGCCGGTCCTTTTGGCCGCGCGGTTCTGGGCCGTGTCATTAATAGCAGCCCCCGTGCTCAAATGGTCATCGGAACGGTCGCCCCGATCGCACAAACAGCTCAAGCCCAGGGCGGCCGCCTCAGCCCTGGCCAAATCGTCCAAGCTGTCAGCGACAGTCGCAACCTGGTTCAAGCCCTGGGTCCAACCCCTGGCCCATCCTCCGGCGGTGGTGTCCCCGTTGATGCCGGTATTCCTCAAGATTTTGCTCCAGCTGCTCCGAGCTGCTTCCCCGGAATGGCTCCGCAAGAATTGCCCGTTGAAACTGTCAATTACTCAGGTCCCGTGACACAAGATCCTGGTCCAATGCCACAAGATCCCGGCCCACAAGGAGGCCCTGGCACCAGCCCGATGGGTCCTCAAGGTCCGATGGGTATGGCTCCGGTGGACTTGCTTGTCGAAAACATCACACTGGCTTCGCCGTCAACGAAGGTGGCTGGTCCGGCGTACAAGATCACCGTCCGCAACCAAGGTTCCGAAGCCGCGGCCAAGTTCAATATCGGGTTGTTTGCCTGCCTGGATGGCAAGGTGAACGAACAATGCCCCAAGGCCTTCCTCGAAGTTCGCGACCTCGCCCCGAACACCAGCGCCGACTACACGATTCGCTTGCCGAAGTCGGCCGACAAGATGCTCGATCCGGTCAGCAAAGAAACCAAGTCGTTCACGTTCCTCGCCACCGCAGTGGACTTCTTCGGAATCCAACCCGAAGCCGACGAAAGCAACAACACGGCGATCCTGGCCCGCTCGGAAGTGGACGGTGCCGGCGATGCGGCTGACTTGGCCTCGAAGTAAGCATGTCGAAAGAAACCTCTAAGCCCAGCGGGTTCACCCCGCTGGGTTTTTTCGTAGCTGATGTCGTGAGATTTCAGATTTCTTCGAGAGCGCGACTCCTCCTCAGGCCGCGCATCACTTCGCTCGCTCGGTGAGATACTTTGCCAACGCTGCTTGCCATGTTGGCAACGCAGTGTCGGTCGCAGCATGGAATTTTCTTGAAGCGAGCACACTATATCGCGGCCGCGGCGCGGGCGCGTTGAACTCGGCCGTTGTGATCGGAATGATCGGCGTCGCGATGTTTTCTGAACGCAGGATTTCTTTTGCGAGATCGTACCACGTCGTCGCGCCGCGATTGACGACGTGAAAAAGTCCGTTTGTCTCGGGATGCTCCACGGGGGTGAACCCCGTGGCTTTGGTTGGTTGCAAGAGTTGCAGCGTTCCCGTCACGATGTCTTCGACCGCGCTTGGCGTGCAGTGCTGGTCATCGACAACCCGCAACTCCGGCTTGTGCCGCGCGAGACGAAGGATCGTCTCGACGAAGTTCCCCTGCCCTGCTTTGTTCAAGCGGCCGTACAGTCCGCAGGTCCGAATCACCAGATGCCGCGCGCATTCGGCCGCGGCCGCTTCGCCGTCGAGCTTCGTCCGCGCGTAAACTCCTTGCGGACTTGGCTCGTCCGTTTCGAGATACGGCGTGTCGCGATCGTCAGTTCCGCTGAAGACATAATCGGTGCTGAAGTGGACGAAGCGCAACCCGCGCTGATCGCAGACGCGTGCGAGCACTTTGACGGCATCCGTATTGATCACGCGGCAAAGCTCCGGTTCCTTCTCGGCCAAGTCGACCTTGGTATACGCCGCGCAGTTGATCACGGCGGCAGGTTGTTCGGGCAACGCATCGAGCCCGCGCTTGAACTGGTCGGCCAGCAAATCGAACCGCGCGAGATCGAGTTCGCCGCGCGTCCAGGAGATCGCTTGCGCGCCGAACCGCCGGGCGAAAGAACTGCCGAGTTGACCATCGGCACCGAGGATGAGGATTGGTTTTGCTGGCAAAACTTCGTTACCTTCGTTTGCTTCTGTCGAATCTTGCATTTTGCCTTCTTTGCTTCCTTTGCTGCCTTCTGTTCAAAAACTTCTCATCTGAGTGCTATCATCCGCCCCAGGTCAAACTGGGTCAAGTTTAACGATTATTCCGTCGATACTAGGGGACGAGAGTTTCAACTCACATGGCTGCATTCACTTGCTAGCACAGTCGCGATTAGCACGGCTCGGCCGAGAGCCTCGCCCTCCCACAGCTTATCCACGGTTCACGACCATGAAACAGGTTGCCGGCATCTATCTCCCTGACGCGGAAGCCAACATGACGGCCTACCTGGAGCAATCCGGCGGCGTCTATCAGTCCAAGCAACTGAATCGCGCCCTGCAATTCGTCACCAACTGGTCGTTGGCTGTGGACATCGGCGCGCACGTCGGGCTCTGGAGCAAAATCCTCGTCCAAAAATTCGATCGCGTCGTCGCCTTCGAACCAATGCCGCCGCTCCGCGCGTGCCTCGAGAAGAACGTCGTTAGCGACAAGATTCAAGTCGTCCCAATGGCGCTCGGCAATTCGCATGGCTCGGTTTGCTTCGATTATGACGAAGCTCATACCGGCGCGACTCATATCGACATGAAGAAGAAAGGTTTGATCCCGCTGGGCAAGCTCGATGATTTTCAACTCGACAACATCGGGTTCATCAAGATCGACACCGAAGGGTTCGAACTCCTGGTCCTCGAAGGGGCCCGCGAGACGATCATGCGCTGCAACCCAGTGATCATCGTCGAAGACAAGCAACACGGCGTCCGCCACTACGGCCAGAAGCCGTACGCGGTGATCGAGTTCCTCGAAAGCTGCGGCGCGTGCATCATGGACCGCGTCGTCGATGATTTCGTCATGGGCTGGCCGAATATCCCCGGCAAGGTGCAGAAACTTCCGCCGCGTCATGTTGATCAGCAAATGCAAGAGGCCATCGCGCGCCACAACGGCGGCGACGTCCCCGGCGCGAAGCTGGCTTATCGCAAGATCGCCCGCGAGTACCCGGCGTTTGCCGAAGCCGACAACATGCTAGCAATTGTCGAACTACAAACGGGCAACAAGCAAGCGGCCCTCGAATACTCGATGGCCAGTGTCGAAAAGCAGCCCAAAGAGGCGCGCTTCCAAAACACGATGGCGACGTGCTTGTGGATGAACGGCCTCGCTGAGGACGCACTGCAAGTTCTGCAACGCGCGGTCCAGTTGAATCCGGACATGTTCGAAGCCTATCTCAACATGGGCGAGATCTACGAAGCGGCGCAGCAGCCGAAGCTGGCCTTTGAAAACTTTCAACAAGCGCTGCGCATCAAGCCGAACTCGCCGCAAGTCCTGGTCAAGCTCGGCCGCATTCACGCCAACCACGGCTCGTCGGCACAAGCGAGCACGCTCTTCCGCCAAGCCCTGGCGATTAATCCGACGATGGAAAGCGCCAAGAAGGGTTTAGCCGCCGTGGGTGGGTAGTTTTTTTGTAGCCCGTAGCGCTAGCGAGGGCGACAAAACAATGTAGCCAAGGTCGTAAGACCTTGGATGACATACCGACCGACGAAGTCCAAGCTCTCACGAGCTTGGCTACGGATGTAGTAGTTTGATCAGACTCCCTTGCTTACGCTGCGGGCTGCTAAACACATGCGCATCACCTGGCTCATCTCCGGACAAGTCACCGGCCGCACGCCAACGGAGTGGGATTGTCCGCTGGCGAGTGTGCGTTATCGCGTGCTGGCTCCGGCGCGGTGCTTGGTGAACCAGGGGCATCTCTGCAACTGGCTGACGCTCGCAGAGTTGGAGAAGAAAGATTCGGAGTCTCGGCAGCGGGCCGCGGAGTTGCTCGGGGCCGATGTCGTCGTGATCTCCAAGGTTCTCGCCGGCGGCAGCGTTGCCGCGCTCGAACGCGCGGCCTCGGCCGGCGCGCAGGTCGTTGTCGATCTGTGCGACGATCATTTCGACACGCCGGATTTGAGCGCGACGTACTTCGAACTCTGCGACCGAGCTGACATGCTGACGGCTAGCACGACGACGATGGCCGAAGTGATCCGCGAACGCACTGGCTGCAAGGCCGTGACGATCGACGATCCGTTCGAATGCCCCCTCGGCCAGCCGCACTTCTGCCCGCGAGTGCTCGGCAACGAGATTCGGCTCGCGTGGTTCGGGCATCCGGTGAACTTCGACACGATCTTGGCGATGCTGCCGGGCTTGAAATCGCTTTCGCGCGAGGTGCCGCTGGAGTTGCATCTGGTCACGGATCTGAACGCCGCGAAGCAATCGCCGCTGCTGGCCGAATTGCAGCGCGCGGTCGATCAGCATTTGCAACTGCGCTTGACGCCGTGGTCATTGCAGGCCACGTGGCAAGCGTTGGCTCAATGCGATCTAGTCGTCGTGCCAAGTCTGCCGAGCGTGAAGAAGCTGGTGAAAAGCCCGAATCGCGCGGTCGAAGGAATTCGTGCGGGACGCTTGGTCCTGGCGTATCCGCTCCCGGCGTATCAAGAACTATCCCCGGGGCTGTGGCTCGGCGATGACATGGCCGCCGGGATTCGCGCGGCGCTCGCTGATCCCCGCGGCGCGCTCGAAACAGTCACCGCCGGCCAATCGATCGTCGCCCGCCGCTTCTCGCCGCAACGGATCGCCCAACGCTGGGAAGCAGTGCTGGAGCAGTTGGCGGAGTGTCCCGTGTAGGCCCGGCCCCCGCCGGGCAGTGAGCGGTCTCTGCCATGAAATAACATCTCAGATGCCTGCCAGTCAGTAGGCCCGGTTGTGCCGGGCAGTGATGAGTCGTTCCTGGCAGATGCAATCTTGCTTGCCAACGTTCTTGGTCCGCAGCGGTTTTTGAAGTGGAGAGTCTGTACTTTGTGCGGCACAGCCGCGCCTACGCCGGCGGAACGCCCAGCGACTTCCCCCCATCAATCGCGATCATCGTGCCGGTGATCATCTCCGCCGATTTGCTGCTGAGGAACGCAATCGTCTCGGCGATTTCCTCGGGCGTGTTCATCCGGCCGTGGGCTTTGCAGAGCGGTGCGGCGTCGATGAAAAGTTGAGCCAGCACCGCGGCGTCGGCGGCCTTGGTCAAGTCCGCGTTGACGATGCCCGTGTCGGCGACCGGCCCGGGGCAAACCGTGTTGACGCGAATCTTGTCCAGGGCGTGACAGAGGGCCAGGCTCTTGGCGAATGCATTCACTGCGCCTTTGCTCGTCGAATAAACTGGGTCGTGCGCGCGGGGAAGGATGCCGGCGTTGCTGCTGACGAGTGTAATCGCTCCGCCGCCAGACTTTTTCAAGGCCGGAATCGCGTGCTTGGCCAGAAGGAATGCGCCCTTGAAGTTCGTGTCGAGTACCGCATCCCATTCGGCTTCGGTGACATCGGGAATTTGCTTGACAAAGACAATGCCCGCGCTGTGGACGACGATATCGAGCCGGCCCGTGACTTGCACCGCGGCTTTTACAAGTGCCGCGACACTCTCTTCATTGCGTACATCGCACTCCGTTTCAACGATCCCGAGCGGCTTGAACGCGGCGTCATTGGCCGCGTTCGTACGCAGGTCACCCGTCCAAACGCGGACGCCTTGCTTGGCGAGAACCAGCGCCGTCGCGCGGCCGATCCCGCTCGATCCGCCGGTGATGATGGCTGTTTTAAGTTGGGCGCTAGGCATTGGGCGCTGGGTGTTGGGGAAGCATTACTTGCGGCGTTCAACTGGGAGAACGCGATCATGCGAGCTATGATAATCATTCAATTGAACTTCGGCGATTGCTACAAATGCCTTTCCCAGCGCCCAATCCCCAACGCCCAGCGCCTAACCAAACATGTTCCTCGGCTACAACACCAACGGCTTGGCTCATCATGCGCCGGCGGATGCCGTGGCGCTCGTGGCGGATCTTGGCTATCGCGGGTTGGGAATCACGCTAGACCATGGCTGGCTGAATCCGTACGCCGCGGATATTTCGGAGCAAATCACCCTCTGGCGGCAGTGGTTGTCGCAGTACAACCTTCGTTCCGTGATCGAAACCGGAGCGCGGTTTCTGCTCGATCCACGGGCGAAGCACGAGCCAACGCTCGTCACGGCCGACGCGGGCGAACGCTCGCGGCGGATCGATTTTTATCGCCGCGCGATTGATCTGGCGAGCGATCTGGGCAGCGATTGCGTCTCGCTCTGGTCGGGGATTTTGCACGACTCAGCGGAACCTGCTTTGGCTTGGGAACGCCTCATCTCGGGCTTGGAACAAGTCGTCCGCCATGCCGAACGACGCGGCGTCGTGATCGGTTTCGAGCCGGAGCCGGGCATGTTCCTCGAATCGATGACGCAATACGACGAGCTGCGCCGACGGATCGACTCACCGGCATTGCGGCTGACCCTCGACATCGGGCATCTTCACTGCATGGGCGAAACGCCGCTCGCCGACTACATCACGCGCTACGCCAACGAGTTGGTAAACGTCCACATCGAAGACATGCGCCGCGGCGTCCACGAACACCTGCAATTCGGCGAAGGCGAGATTGACTTCCCGCCGGTCCTTGCCGCGCTTCAACAAGCCGGCTATCAGAACGGCGTCTATGTCGAACTCAGCCGTCATAGTCATGCCGCGCCGGCCGCCGCACAGCATGCGATCAAGTTCTTGCAAGCAGCGATGTAGCTGAAGTCGTAAGACTTCAGATCGATCTATGATTTGCCCTCGTTACCGAATACTCATGAATTTCTGCTACGGGACATCTGTCGCGACTGGTTTTGTTTCATGTAGATAAGCTACGAGCCGTGCCTGCGCTGAGCCAGATTCTTTATCCGGTGTCCCGATTGCATCTGCGGTCAGCATTTCTTGCTGCCAGCCTAAAATTTGAAAAACTTCGCCGCTGGGATAATTTCCCCAAGCGTCATGCAGCCATGCCGCGGCATCGAAGGGCGCATTGGCAAAACGACCGCCGGGAGCGAATTCGTAACGCGGCGATTCCCGCAACATGGGAAGGATCTGAATTCGCAGCGCTTCCAGATGCCGCCGGCGTTCGTCTTGCTGCCAGCCAGGGTGGATCACGACGACGTAACAAACCGCTGTCACCAAAGCCAAAGTCAATTCCCAGGGACCGAACAAACAGGATAGCGTCAAGACGCCCACGGCCGCCAAAGCACGCCACAGCACGCGCTGATCCGTCCACCAAGGCAACCGCTGATTTTGTGGAAGGTCGGTCAACTGCGGCTGCTCGGCGAGCAGCTGCTGCCGCCAACGATCGCTGGCTTGGAGCAGCATCTGTCGGCCGAGTTCCCAACGCAATTCCTGGCTTTGCTCTTGGTCCAGCAACGGTGCCGTTGTCGCGGGCGATTCCAACTCCAGAACCGCCAAGCAAAAAGGACACTGCAGCAGCGTGCTCAACGATTCGGCTTCCCAAATCGATTTGCAAGTGGAACAGCGGATGGCAAACGGTCGGGACATTCGAGCAGTGTGAGGTGGGCTTGGGGGTGGCGTCCAGAATAATTGAAACGATTCAAGAACGAAACACCATGTTGGCGTTTGAGTTTACGCGGCCCTTCGGTCTGACACGCCGGTCGTGGACGCTCCGGCGAAGCGGTCTGGCTAAAGCCTGAGCTATGTGCGATCTGCCCCTGTTATGAGAGCTTCATTCGCCGTATTCTGATAGAAGAACGTTGCGGCAAATAAGCTTCGTCCCTCCTCGAATGTAAAGAAAGTATTATGCCCGAGACGGTGATTTTGTTGTCGATTCCCGGCTTGCGTGCCGCGGACGTGGAACGGATGCCGAACCTGCAGCGGCTGACCAAGGCCGGTGACCGCGCGCCGCTGGTCCCGAGTTTTCCTTGCGTCACCTGTCCTGTGCAGGTCAACATGACCACGGGCCAATTGCCGCGCAAACATGGCGTCACGGCGAACGGTTTTTACTGGCGCGACAAGCACGAAGTCGAGATGTGGACCGCTTGGAACGAAGTGATCCAGGTGCCGCAGATTTGGGACATCCTCAGCCAACACGATCCGGCGATCGTTTCGGCCGTCTGGTTTCCGCTGCTCAGCAAGGGCTGCGAAGCCGAACTGATTTGCACGCCGGCTCCGATTCACAATCCTGACGGCAGCGAGTCGCTTTGGTGCTACACCCGCCCGACGGAAATGTACGGCATGCTCCGCGACAAGCACGGCCATTTTCCGCTCAAGCATTTCTGGGGACCGCTCGCGAATATCCAATCGACCGACTGGATTGCCAAATCGTTGGTCACGGCCGCCGAAGAATGGCATCCGAATTTTATCTACGCCTACTTCCCGCACCTCGATTACGCGGCACAAAAGTTTGGCCCCGATAGCCCACAAGCCCAGGCTTCGCTTGCCGAACTTGATCGCGTCATGGGCGAGTTCGTCGCGGGCCTCGAAGCGGCGTATGCCACGATCCCCGAACAAGATCGCCAGCCGCCGCTCTACATCATCGCCAGCGAATACGCGATCGTCCCGGTCGATCATGTCGAGTACCCGAATCGCGTGCTGCGCGAGGCAGGTTTGCTCAAGTTGCACACAACAGACCAAGGCCAGGAAATCGATTTCGCCGCGAGCGACGCCTGGGCCATGGTCGATCATCAATTCGCGCAGGTTTACATTCGCAACGCGGATGAAAAGGTCGCAGATGAGGTGAAGAAACTCTTCCAAGGTCGTGCCGGCATCGCCGAAGTGCTCGTCGGCGCGGAGCGCGAGAAGTACGATCTCGATCACGAACGATCCGGCGAAGTGATTCTCGTCAGCAAGCCGAATAGTTGGATGGCATATTACTGGTGGACCGACGACAGCGAAGCGCCGAAGTATGCCCGCACGGTCGATATCCATCGCAAGCCGGGTTATGATCCGGTCGAATTGTGCGTGGACATGGCGACGCGCTCGATACCGCTCGACGCGACATTGATCCGCGGCTCGCACGGCGCGCCGGCGCATGAAGAGTTCCAGCGCGGGGTGATCCTCACGTCGCAACCCGGCGTCCTCGAAGGCCCGCCGATGAGCGACACGGATGTGTTTGAGTTGGTGTTGCGGCAGTTTGGGATTTAAGATTATTCCCTCGTTACCAAGCCCCAGCTTGGTAACGTGAGCGAGAGTTGACTCTCCAATAAAATGAGCGTCGCTCCTTGAAAATCCTGTCTGGCTCCCTCCCCCTTGCGGGGAGGGCTGGGGAGGGGGTTCTGGGGCAAGCAGAACACCGGATATAGCAACTTACACCAAATCGAAATGTGTCAGAGAGAATCAACGTCAACTCTAGCCCCCCTCCCTAACCGTCCCCGCGAGGGGGAGGGGACCAAACGGGTCTTTGGGAGGACTTTCGCGTAACAATGTCCTTCACCGAAGACGATTCGCTGTTGATGAGCCGGGCGCTGGAACTCGCCGCGCGCGGGCTCGGCTGCGTCGAGCCGAACCCGATGGTCGGCTGCGTTCTGATTCGCCACGGCATGGTCGTCGGCGAAGGGTACCACAAGAAATTCGGCGGGCCGCATGCCGAAATCGAAGCACTCCGCGTCGCAGGCGAACGGGCTCGCGGCAGCACGGCGTATGTCACATTGGAACCGTGTTGCCACCACGGCAAAACCGGACCCTGCACGCAGGCGTTGATCGAAACCGGCGTCGTTCGCGTCATCGCCGCGATGCGCGATCCGTTTCCGCGCGTCGCGGGCGGCGGGTTCGCCGAACTGAGTGCGGCCGGAATTATTGTCGAAGAGGGCCTTCTTACCGAACAAGCAGCAGTGCTCAATGCGGCTTACCTCAAGCGCTTGGGCACGGGGTTGCCCTGGGTCATCGCCAAGTGGGCAATGACACTCGACGGCAAAATCGCCACACACACCGGCGACAGCCAATGGATCAGCAGCGAATCCAGCCGCGCGTTGGTCCATGAACTCCGCGGGCGAGTCGACGCGATTCTTGTCGGCGGCGGCACTGCCCGACGCGATGATCCGCTGTTGACGGCCCGGCCCGCGGGAGCGCGAACCGCGTTGCGGGTAGTGCTCGACAGCAAGGCGCATTTGTCGATGGATTCGCAGCTTATGCGAACCGCGCGTGAAGTACCGCTGTTGGTTGCCGTCGG
Organism: Pirellulales bacterium; assembly: GCA_041736895.1. Taxonomy (GTDB): domain Bacteria; phylum Planctomycetota; class Planctomycetia; order Pirellulales; family JALHPA01; genus JANRLT01. The sequence continues at coordinate 4,460 of JBGSSS010000084.1, read as the reverse complement.
TTCAAACTCCGCGGCGCATGAACGTGAGCGGTTGAAGTCGGCGGGGGCCGAAGTCCTCGTCTTGCAAAGCGACGATCACGAACACCGTCTGCGCGAAGTGCTAACCGAACTCGCGCGGCGGGAATGTACCAACGTCCTGGTCGAAGGAGGCAGCCGCATCCTCGGCTCTCTGCTCGACGCGAATCTGATCGACGAAGTCTACGCCTTTGTCGCGCCGAAAATCATCGGCGGTTTTCTCGCCCCGAGTCCCTTGGCCGGCAACGGCCTGTCGCACATGAACGCAGCCCTCGCCTTTGATGGCGAATGGCGCGCAAGCGGCGTGGATATGCTTTTTGTCGGCCGGCGAAAAGAGTAGCCAACTTGCTCTGCAAGTTGGAAAACTAGACGTTTTCATTTCCAACAATAAGGGGAATTCCAATGCGCACGATCTTCTGTTTGTTGACGTTGGCCTTAGCGGTGGTCACGGCGGTTGCGGAGGATGGAAAAAACATGGGCAAGCAACACGATTACGATCCAGAAAAACTCCCCGAGGTTATCAAGGTCAAGGCGGGCGACTCGATTGTCTTGACCTACACGAAGATCAAGCGCGAAAGTATTGAATCGTTTGAACTCTCTTCAGACAATAACGACGTGACGATCAAGCACTCGGTCATGGGCAGCGTACAAATCATCATCCAATCCGAAAAAAAGGGGAAAGCCAAAGTTAGGTGGATAATCACACTTGATTCTGGGATTAATGTAGCCCACAAACAGCAAGTCGAGTTTGAGTGATCTGTAAACGTGTCCAAATTTCGTCGTTCGGAATCCGTTATTACCGCCCGACGTTCTACCGCTGCACTAACTGCCCCGCGATCATTCCGCCCCACGCGATGACAAGCAAGCCTGTCGCGAGCCAGCGGCGTCGTTTTTGAACCACGTCGATAGCAGTCGTGTCGAACGCCAATCCAAACGCGGGCAGCATCGCCAGAAAAGCCGCGGCGATGCCTGTGCCCAAACATGCCATTGTCATGAGCGAATCGCCAAGGTACTGATCCTGCCGCTCGACGGGCAACGTGAACAAGAGCCAGGGCCCAGAAATAAACTGCGCGGCAACGCCCATCATAATTAGGATAGCTCCGGTATTCTTTGTTCCTCGGCGAATCCAGAGCCATGCTAACCCGGCGGCGACGAACATCGCGCCCCAATGATGAATCAACCGCGACCAAAGTTGCGGCTCAGCCAGCAGTTGATACTTGATCGCCCGTGTCAGCCCGTCGGGCATTTCCAGGCCGCGGCTTTGCATGAGATTAAAAATCGAAAACCGCAACGGCAAGTGATACAGCAGATTCGTTCCGGCCAAGATCAAAAGCACTGGCACCAGCCAGCGTTGCCCGCGGCCGCGGCGTGTTAACACGATCGCGACGGTCAGGGCAATCGCCGAGAACGCCAACTCTCCCCAGAACGTCCAGGCATCGATGATCCAGAGCCGGCTCAAGCGCTCGCTGCGCGGAGCGAACTCGGTCCCTGTTTGCAGCCGGTAGAGATACCACAAGACGAAGCCGAGCCCGATGGCGGCAAACAAACTGTGAAGACTCGCACGAGCCAGCCTGTTCGCCGCGTGCTGCTGAGCTTGATCCGCGCGGCGAGTGGCTTGCCATAGCGCGAAGCCGGCCACGATCGGACCCGCCGCGGAAATTCCGGCGAGCAGCAAGTGCAAGGTCAAGATCGCAATATTGAGCAGCAGCATCAAAGATCGTGGAAAAACCTTGACCCAAAACAGATTGCCCTCAGTCCATTGTAAAGTGGAACGCGCGTCGACGGCAGCGGGTCGAGAATTCTTCGAGTCCACTCCTGAATCATTTATCGTTGGCTTCGAATTCGAGAAGGAAAAAAGGTGGAATACCTCACGTTTTTCCTTTTCCCTTTTTCCTTTTTTATTTGCAGAACCTGCAACGAGAAAAACAGGCTGACTTCCCATCCCCCGCCAACTTCCCGGCGAACCCCGGAGTGTGTAGAATGCTCCTATTCATCGATCGGGCGGTTAGCTCAGCTGGTTAGAGCGACTCGCTTACACCGAGTAGGTCGCGGGTTCGAATCCCTCACCGCCCACTGTTAGTAAAGTAAGAGCCGGAACGACTTTAGAGTTACCTGCCGACGTTCGGCAGTGCGGCCTTTTTTCGAGCTATAAACGGTACATACCGTTTATAAGTCCTTAAAACGGTTCCGCACCATCATGCCACGTCAATTCGATTACGTCCCCCGCTATCGTCGCCACAAGCGTTCTGACCAAGCGATCGTGACCCTGAACGGACACGACATCTATCTCGGTCCCTACGGGACCAAAACTAGCAAGCTCGAATACGATCGAGTGATCTCCCAATGGATGTCGGCGGTTTAAAAATGGGCCGCACCCCAGCTCGTGAAAGTCAGCCTGTGCGGCCGGTTGATCCCCAGATTGTCGAGCAGACTTTACCTTACCTCACAGCAGTTGTAGCTGACATGGTTCGCTTTCAGTTGCTCACAGCGGTGCGGCCTCAAGAGGTTTACAATCTCCGGCCATGCGATATAGATCGCTCCGAAAAGATTTGGCGTTACACACCCGAACATCACAAGACCGAGCACCACGGAAAGTCTCGAACGATTTTCATTGGTCCCCAAGCCCAGGCGATACTGGCTCCGTATCTTGAGCGAGATCCTTCTGAGTGCTGCTTTCAACCCCGTGAGTCTGAAGCTCAACGCAACGCGGAGCGGAAATCGAAACGAGCTACGCCCATGACCCCTTCGCACCGTCGCCGCGTGGCCAAGTCAAATCGCAAGCGACCACCGCGCGCAAACTATGGGGTCGACACCTACCGCCGTGCTATTGCGCGCGCCTGTGATACCCTCGACAAGCTTTTGAAAACGGAGCAGAATCAGCAGCAGGTTAGTCAAGGCCAGCCTGCACGATACAAGTTCGAAAAAAACGAGCCACGATTGTTTCCCCACTGGCATCCCAACCAACTTCGACACACGCAGGCGACCTTGATTCGCGCGCGGTTCGGCGTCGAAATGGCCCAAGTCATGTTGGGGCACAGCAATGTTAAGGTGACGGAAATTTACGCCGAAAAAGACCAAGCCGCCGCCGCCAGAATCGCCGCAGAAATTGGCTGACCATCCAGGAATGCTAGGTGGACCGTGAGATGAAACTAGATGTGCCTGACTTCGAGGCGTAGGATTTCGAGGGCAACAAAGCGTTGTCCGAATTCTATCGCTCTTACATCGCAAGCATCGTTCACTTCAGTCAAAGCTTGGCCCGGGCGTTCAACAAGTCAACGGACGATTCTTCCGCTTCAAATGTTGCGGACAATTACGACCGTGGGATCGCCCCGGCCAATCAGTCGGCATAGCGTAATAATCAAACATGGTCGAGCAATATCGCCTTTCCCCCAAAGTCCGAATAATATCCTGACGAGCGACTTCCCACCTTTTCACGCCGCCATGATTTCGATGCCGTCCCGGAAGGACCGGCCACGCGATGGTGTTGTGCATGGCAAGATGTGCGGCTAATTGATCGCGAACGAAGGTCTGTTCAGTTTCGCCCTCCACGATGACAACAAGCTCATTCACGAGTTGGTCCTCCCTGCACAACGTTCTTCTGCCAAAGTTCGCCTACAGAATAATCTTCCATCCAGCCCGCAAGAGCCTGAGAATCGAGTCGGTCAAATGTTGATCGCCCGTCACGCCGATTTAGCCGTACTTTCCAGGTCTGATCGAGACGACGGAGGTTTTCCAGGTTGTTGTCGCCATTGACGTAGAACACGTCGTAAAGCATTTCACGGGTGTTGTAGTCCTGCTTCTCGAACCATTTGTCCAAGGCGTCGTTGTCGATCTGGTCGATGTTCCTCCAGAGGACCAGCACTCGGTCGCCGTTGGGGGCCGTGCCTTCAACGACCCGCACTCCCCGGATTACGTCGATGTGCTTGACGGTCAGCCCCAGAAGCCAATTGAAAGTTTCGACGAGATCGACGTTGACGAGTTGCGTCTCGCCATTCCGCTCGACTCTTAGCTTGTACTCGTATGGGTTGCGGAACGCTTCCACGTTCAGGAGCGACTGGCTTCCTCGACTCTCCACGTCGAGCATGTAGGAAAGTGTGTACTGTTCTCGTGCTTCAGCATCAGCATCAAGGAACATGTCCTGCTGATCGTCCCCTCACCGAGCCAGACATCGCGATTCACCTGCCCGGCCGATATTTGATCCTAATCGAAGCGAAGTTCACATCGCCGAACACGTTCTATGAACGTGGCCCGCGTAAGGATTCTAAATCACTGACGCTGAACGAACTCCATACGATCTACCAAGACCACGACAACCAGATTCTCGATTACGCTGCCGCCGCCCAGCGGACGCGATTATTTTATCAACTCTGGCGAAACATGACGTTCGCCGAGTGGATGGCTCGGCACGATCATCCCCACACGCGAGCCTATCACCTGAATCTTGT
>JBGSSS010000079.1:0-10449 GCA_041736895.1 Pirellulales bacterium | reverse complement strand
GTTCGACCTCAACCGCGCTCTTGCTCACGGTCGTCACGCGGCCCGGCCATTCCGCGCCGCTGCCGTCAAAAACCAGAATCTCGGTCCCGGCCTTCGCGCGTAGCACCACGGCCAAGTGCTGCGACTCGTCCCCGCGCAGCGTCACCGCGGTTTGCGTCGGCGTGATCGGCGTGTCAGAAAAAAATCGGTCCGGCATAAATTCCAATCGCTACAAACTGAGCCGGGGACGTAAGTCCCCGGATGAACAACGGTGATCGTTTGAATCAACCCTAAGCCCAGGGGCTCCGCCCCCTGGAGTCGAGACGTCCCACTCCAGGGGGCGGAGCCCCTGGGCTTAGGAACTTTATGTCACTCTTTCCCTTTCGCTTCCTTCAATCGCGCGCGAATCACCTCCAACCGCGCGGCGATCTCTTTCTCGTACCCGCGATCCGTCGGCTGATAGTACTCGCGATCGACGCCGAGGTAATCCTGACTCGCGATCGCGTCCGGCGCGTCGTGGGCATACTCGTACCCTGCGCCGTGGCCGAGGCGTTTCGCGCCGGTGTAATGCTTGTCCTTCAAATGCACCGGCACGGGTAGGAGCCGCCCTTCGCGCACGTCGCGGCTCGCCGCGCCGATCGCCGTCGTCGCGGCATTGCTCTTGGGCGCGCACGCCAGATACGTCACCGCTTGCGACAGCGTCAGCGCACACTCAGGCAGACCGATGAACTCGCAAGCCTGCATCGCGGCGATGGCCAGCGGCAGCGCGTGCGGGTCGGCGTTGCCGATGTCTTCGCTCGCCAGAATCACCAGCCGCCGCGTTATAAAGCGAATGTCCTCACCACCTTCGAGCATCCGTGCGAGCCAGTAGAGACCCGCATCCGGATCGCTGCCGCGAAGGCTTTTGATCAGCGCGCTCGCGGCGTCGTAATGCTCGTCCCCGTCGCGGTCGTAGAGGATCGCCTTGCGCTGGACACTCTCAGCGGCAAGTTCCCGCGTGATGGTAAGCGGCCGCTCGCTGCTGCTCAGGACCGCAATCTCCAGCGCGCCGAGTGCCCGCCGCGCGTCGCCGTCGCTGACCTTGGCGAGAAACTCCAGCGCCGCGGGCGAGAGCGTGATCTTTTCATTGCCGAACCCGCGATAGGGATCGGTGACGGCGCTCTGCAGGACGTCTTTAATGTCGTCAACAGTCAAAGCTTGAAACTCGAAGATCCGGCTGCGGCTGACGAGCGCGCCGTTGAGCGCGAAGAACGGGTTTTGCGTCGTCGCACCGACGAGCGTCACGATGCCGGCTTCGACGTCGGGCAGGAGCGCGTCCTGCTGCGCCTTGTTAAAGCGATGAATCTCGTCGATGAAGAGCAGCGTCTTGCGCTCGTCGCGCTCCAGTTTCACACGAGCTGTTTCCAGCACCTCGCGCAGTTCCTTGACCCCGCTCATCACGGCGTTCAACTGCACGAAGAGACTCTTCGTCGCTCTCGCGAGCAATGTCGCGAGCGTCGTCTTGCCGGTCCCCGGCGGACCGTAAAAGATCACCGACCCGAGCCGATCCGCGGCGATCAAGCGCCGCAGAAGTTTTCCTTCGCCGAGAAAGTGTTTTTGCCCGACGAACTCGTCAAGCGAGCGCGGGCGCATCCGCGCCGCGAGCGGTTGTGCGCGCTCGCGATTTCGTTTTTCACTTTCGGCAAAGAGGGACATGCTTTATGGGCGCTGGTCGTTAGGCGCTGGGCGTTGGGGGGAATGCGGTTGCAAGTTAATCTAATAATACGCTTCAAGTCTCATACCGTGAAATTCCCCACAGGATCGGCTTCGTCGCGGCTGGGCCAGCATTGGAGGTCGGGGTACGCGTCGGTGATCCGCTGCGCGAGTTCCTCAACCGCGAACCGTTCGCTGGCGTAGTGGCCGAGTAGGAGCATTGTCATGCCCGCAGCTTGCGCTTCGAGCGCCGTGTGGAAACGTGCCTCGCCGGTGACAAAGCAATCGCACTCGGCCTCGCGCGCGGCGTTGAGCAACTCGCCCGCGCTGCCGCAGCCGACGGCGACGCGCTCCACTGGCCGCGCCGGATCGCCGACGAGTTGGACGGTTGATAAGCCTAGCTCCGCGCAGGCCCGCGCGGCGAGGTCGCCGAGTGTGCCGCTAAAATGGCCTTGCCGGCCGGTGCCGAGTGACGGCTCTTTGAGATCGACGACCAGCGGGCGGACTTGTTCCAAGCCCATGCGCTCCGCCAAGCGGCGATTGATCCCGAACCGCGCCGAATCGAACGCGGTGTGCGGACTGAGGACGGCGATCCGCGCTTCGATCAGGCTCAACAGCAATCGTCCGGCATGCGTCTCGCTCGTGATTCGCTTCGTGGCACTGAACGGAAAGGGATGGTGCGAGACGATGGCCTGCGCGCCTTCGCGGATCGCTTCGGCAACGCTTTCGGACGTCACTGTTAGGCACGTCATGAGGCGCGTCGCTTCGCGCGAAGCATCGCCGACCAGCAAGCCGACGTTATCCCATTCAGCAGCCAAGCGCGGCGGTGCAAATTCCGCAAGCCAGCGTTGCAAATCAGCGATGGAGAGCATGGGGGATCGAACGTACGGAGTGAAATGAAAATCAGAAAATACAGTTTACCACGGAGGCACGGAGGACACAGAGAGTCACGGAGAATACAAAGACGGAGAAGGCAAAATTCAAAAAGGCAGGCCCACAGATGGACACAGATGCACACAGATAAATTCAGAAGAAGCGCGGTCAACTTGGGAGGGCGAGGCTCCTGCCGAGCCGCTCATCAAAATCGAGAAATGTCAGTTATCTCTTCATCTCATCTGTGTAAATCTGTGTCCATCTGTGGGCCGTATTTGGTATTTCTCTTCTCCGTGACCCTCCGTGCTCACCGTGACTCCGTGGTCCGCATTTTTCAATGCACAGTCTGAGTCAAAATTTCCGGCAACGGCTGCAGGGCCAAGCTTGAATCCTGCGCCGTGCGAGCCTGCTGCCAGGCCGTGAGCAACTCGGCGCAGGCCGCGGCCTCTTCGCCGCAACGATTGGCCACGTTGTTCACGCCAAAGTAATCCTCCGGCAGCAGGTAGAGCCGCTCGGAATTTTCCGCGTCGCTGTCGCTTGACTCCGTGTCTGAAACAACGCGGCCAGCGTACCACCATTGCGCTGTTTGCAGTTGAGCCTGCGCTGTCGATGCGGCAATGAACATTCGATCGCGCGCGGGCCACTCCGCGGTGAATAACGGCGCGGACCACCACGAGCCGGTCGGCCAACGCGCGGCGCTTGCGGTTTCGTTTGCCGTAAGGTTCAAGCCCTCAGCAATTGTCGCCCAAAGGTCGCAGGGCTGCGCCAAGATCGCCGCGCGTTCGGTCGCCCGCGCGCGATCCGGCGCGCGGACGATGACCGGCATGTGGAGCAATTCATGGCCGGCGAACGCTGGGTTTGCTAAGCGGCAAGCTTGCGCCGGATCGCTCGGCGTGGGTAACTTAGCATTGTCCCCAACCCCAAACCCCGAACCCCCAAACCCGCTCCGCTCCCATCCCCACCGCCCGTGTTCACCCAAGGGATACCCGCGCGAACCGAGGACGACGAACCAAGTATCCCGCGCGCGCGGATCGTTGTCCCACGCTTCGAGAAACGCGTGCAAGCACTCGTCCAGGAGTGCGATCTGGCCGGCGTAGGCTTGGCGGACGCCGAGCAGCTCGTCCGGATCGATATTCACCGGCACGACTCCGCTCGGCGGGTCGATGAACTCGGGCGGCTCGGGATCGTCCTCTTCGGCGAAGCGCGCGCGGTAATCATACGGCGCGTCCCAGACGCGGCCGAGCAAGCCGGTGTGCAGCCAGAGCGCAAACGGTTCATGAAGTCCATCCAGTGTGTCACTCGCCGCGGCGAAGAATCGCGCGAGCGCCGTCTCGGTCCAATCGGCCGCCGCTTCCGTCGGCGCGTCCAACGGCAACTCGATCCGCTCCGCGAAGTCATCGGCCCCCGGCAGCATCGCCAGCAACGGGTCGTCGCTCTGCAAGATCGTGCGATAGCCCGCCGCGGTCAACGCGGCGGGTAGCGACGCATTTGAATTTTCCCCAACCCCCAATCCCGAACCCCCAACCCCGTGGCGCAGCCACGACGGCTGCCCGCTCCACGCCGCTCGATAAAACTCGGGCAAGCCCGGCGCGTCCAACCAACAGCGCTCCAAGAGCAGCGACTCGGCCGCGAGCTGATTCCACGCCGGCGTGTTGACCCAGGTGTTGCCATACGGCCCCAGATACGCCGGCTGCAAACCATCGATGACTAAAACAACAAGATTCGGCATCAGTGACGCGAGTCGGCTTGCAAAGGAGAGAAAAGATTTTCGTGCCGACAGTTTAGCATGAAACGTGGTGCGTCCTAAGCCCAGGGGGTTCACCCCCCTGGGTCTGCGTGCATTAGTTGACCCAGGGGGGTAAACCCCCTGGGCTTAGTTTGATTCGTCAAACAGTTTTCTATGACGCGTCAAACAGATGCTCAACGATAGGAAAACCCGTGCCAATCCTTCATAATGCACTGCACATGCACTCCAATCTCACGGGGCAACCATCCAATGACCAACTCCCTGCGCGTCTTGCTAATCTTGCTGCTGTTGCTCGCGCTGGCGATTCCCAAGTCGCCGCCGACGGAGCCTGCTCAACCCGCGCCGGCGAAGCTCGAGAAGCTCGCGGTTCAGCATCTGCCCAACGCGATTCGCATCCATCCGCGCGTCATCAGCGGCGGCCTGCCCGAGGGGGACGCGGCCTTTGCCGAACTGCGTGACCTCGGCGTCCGGACGGTGATCAGCGTTGATGGCATGGCCCCCGATGTCGCGACCGCGAAGAAGTACGGCCTGCGCTATGTCCATCTGCCGCATGGGTACGATGGCATTCCGCCAGAGCGGCTCGCGGAGTTGACCGCGGCGGTGGAGACGTTGCCCGCTCCCGTTTATATTCACTGCCATCACGGCAAGCATCGCAGTCCGGCCGCCTCGGCCGCGGCGTGTGTGGGCGCTGGTTTGATTGCACCCGAAGATTCGCTCGCGGTGTTAAAGCTCGCCGGGACGAGTCAGCATTACACCGGATTGTTCCACGACGTCGCCGCCGCACGGCGGATGCCGACGATGAAGAAGACGTCGCTCGAGTTTCCGGAGACGAGTCCCGTGCCGCAGCTTGTTTCGCGGATGGTGCAGCTCGATGAGTGGCAGGCCGCACTCACCAAAGCGCTGAAGTCTCCGCCAACGAAAGCCGCAAACAAAAACGACCGCGGGAACCCGGCTGAGGTCGCGCTCTTGCTCCGCGAGCAGTTCACGGAACTCCTGCGCGACGAAGACAACAAGCAGCGGCCGACGAAGTATCTTCAATTGCTCCAAGAAAGCGAATCAGCCGCGCAGCAGTTGGAATCGTACCTGGCGCGCGAAGATGCCGATGTGAGTATCGTCGCGCACCGCGAGGAAGCGAGCAAGTTGCTGCTCGAAGTGAGCAATCGCTGCGCGGCTTGTCACCAAGCGTACCGCGACCCAGCGGGGAGCCGGTAGAAGTTCGGAATCGAGCCGCCAGGGGAATGGGACACTGATGATACTGAGGCTTGCGTCGCACATCCGGGGATTCACGTCCCCGGCTCAGGTCTTTTGAAGCGAGTTCTCTACGCCAGCCAATCCCGAAACTTCGTCGCCCCCAGGCGTGGATTCGCCCCCGGTGTGAGCGAGCGGTCATCGACTGCCGCGCCGAAGTAGCGGGCTTTCGGATCGGCGATCACCGGGCGGTTGTCACCGCTGGCCGTGAGCATTTTCCGCGCGAGTTCGTCCATCCGAATCGGTTCGGGTCCTGCGAGTTCAATCGTCCCGTTCGCCGGCTTGGCGAGCGCCACGTCGACGAGCGCGGCCGAGACATCGGCGGCCGCGATCGGCTGCATCAGCGCCGGCGGCAGACGATACTGATCACCCTCCGCGCCCGAGCCGGCGATCGCCGCAGCGAATTCAAAGAACTGCGTCGCGCGGACGATCGTGTAGGGGACCGCGCCGGACTTGATCAGCCGTTCCTGCGCGACCTTGGCCCGCATGTACCCGCTGTCGGGCAGGCGATCCGCGCCGACGACCGAGAGGGCGACGTGATGCTTCACCCCGGCGTCCCGTTCGGCCGCGAGCAAGTTTTTCGACGACGTTTCAAAGAACGCCAACACGGCCGCATCTTCCCACGACGGCGAGTTCGCGACGTCGACAACGACGTCGGCACCCTGCATCGCCGGCGCAAGTCCGGTGCCGGCGACCGCATCGATGCCCGACGCGCGCGACGCCGAGACAACTTCGTGCCCCAACTCGCGCAGCCGCTTGACCAACGGTGTTCCAATCAACCCACTGCCGCCAATGACCACGATCTTCATGTTTGACCTCGCATGAATGCCGAAGGAGAAAGGTCAGTTGCCCGCGTTCCCGTGAGCGGGACCAGGGGTTCAAGATACCGCGAGAAAAGTAAGCGAGGCAAATGAATTCGCTGCTAGCTCGGTCCTAAAACAGATGCCGCCAATATTCTAAGAGCGCATCGAAGAAGTCTTCACCCCACAGATAGCCGCAGGTCCCGCAAAAAAGCGATCCGATCACCATCGTATCGCCGGGGAATAGCCAAGTTTCAGTAAGCAGCCAGACACAAACTCCGAGACCGGCAACTGCCCCGAGCAATGCGCCGATGATCAAACCTTTGATGGCATTGTCCATATAGATTTTGCTAGATACTTAGGGCAGCGAAATCGTCACCAACTCCGGCCCGTCCTGCTGCAACACCCGCCGCAGTTGCCCGCACGCCGCGTTGATTTCGTCAGCAAATTTAAGCCGTTTTGCGTGGGACTGATTTATTCGGTGGCATCACCAACCGATGGCCAGACTGATTTTGTTTTTCTCGTGCATCCGCGAGGATACGATCAACGTCGTAATCAAATTCTTTCGCCAGTTCGTCCTTGATGCGACGAACTTCTTCTAAAACTACATCAGTTGTTTGTGATTCAGGGATCGTTGCCATGGGTTGCTCCTAACAATTCTTCAGGAGTACAAATAACGGGAAAGTCGTAGCCGAAGCGGGTAACAATCTTCCTCAACTCTTTCATGATAGTTGGGTTGGCGATGTGCGTGCAATTCCATGTGAGTAAATAATCGATTTCGTGAACAGAGGTCACACTAATATGAATAACATCACGAGCAGCTTTCGCGGGCAAAATCTTTGATTGGAGTATTGCATTCACAAGTAAATCGACATCTGGAGTAAGCACCAGCATCGGCAGATTATCGATCAATTCGACTCGACGCTGCGCGGCCTGAGGATCGCCTGCCTTGACTTCATCCCACACAATCGAAGAGATGAATAACTCGTATTTCGAGCGATCCTGATCCCACCAATCGTGAGTAATCTGCTGATGGGCGGCCTGCAACAGATCTCGCGCTGGCTTGGCTGCGAGATAACTCGGAATCGTCGTTTCGAGATAGACTTTGTTGGACATCACTCATCCTCTGCCCTGATGAAGTTGTTGAATACACTGCCAGACGGTCGCCTGCGGCTCGCGGCTAACGGGGTTATTGCGGAGTTTTGCCTACAACTTTAACTCCACCAACTCCGGCCCATCCTGCTGCAAAACCCGCCGCAATTGCCCGCACGCCGCGTTGATTTCGTCCCCCTTGCGTTCGCGGATTTGGACGTTGATGCCGGCGTCGGTGAGGGTTTGCATGAAGCGCTGCTTCGCCGTGTTCGTCGGTTCCTCGTACGGCAAGCTGGCGACGCGGTTGTACGGGATCACGTTGAGCAGTGCCAAGCGGCCGTCGAGGAGTTCGGCGAGTTCCTGCGCGTGTTCGATGCGGTCGTTCAGGTTCCCGAGCAGGACGTATTCGAATGTCAGCCGCCGCCCGCTCGCGGCGAAGTACATGTCGGCCGCGGCGAGGATCGCTTGGATGCCGATCTTGTCGTTCACGGGCACCAGCTTGTCGCGAAGCTCGTCGTTCGGCGCGTGGAGCGAGACGGCCAACTGATAACGCGGTTCCGTCTCGGCCAGTTTGATCAGCGCCGGCGGCAAGCCGACGGTCGAGATCGTGATTCGGCGATGGCTGATGCCGAGTCCGTCTTCGGCCGCGGCTGCTTCGAGCGCCGGCAGCAACTGCGCCAAGTTCGCCAGCGGCTCGCCCATGCCCATGACAACGATGTGACTTAAACGTTCCTCGGCCGGCAGCAAGCGCTGCAGCAACAACATCTGCTCAATGATCTCGCCCGTCGTCAGATTCCGCACGACGCCATCGAGGCCGCTCGCGCAAAAGACGCAGCCCATCGCGCAGCCGACTTGCGTACTGATGCAGATCGTCCGCCGCGTGCCGTCGCGCAAGAGCACACATTCGATCCGTTCGCGGTCGTGCGTTTCGAGGACCAGTTTCTCCGTTCCGTCGTGGGCCTGATGCGTGTGCACGACCCGCATCGTCCAGAGTGAAAACTCGGCGGCCAGTTTCTCGCGCAGCCCTTTGCCCAGGTCCGTCATCTCGTCGAAGGTTCGGCAGCGGCTAGCGAACAGCCACTTGCGGACCTGCGCGGCGCGGAACCCTTTCTCGCCCTGTTCGACGAGCCAGGTTTTCAGTTCCGCGGGCGAGAGTTGGAGCAAGTGTTGCAAGGGATGGGATTGGGGATTGGGGGTTCGGGATTGGGGAAAGTTTCGTAGCCGAGGACGTGAGTCCTTGGATGAACTTCGCAGGACGCCGAAAGTACGACGGACTTCCAGTCCGTCGCAGTAGTCGCCAGTTTTTTCGACGGACTGGAAGTCCGTCGTACAGTATTCATCGTCCGTCGTACGGGGGCCTTTGTTTGACCCGCGTTCGGCGGCGCAGTAAGGTCACGAGTGGAGCAGATGCTCCCAGGGGGTGAACTCCTGGGCTTTGAACCGACAACTCTGACCAGCGCCCAACGACCAAACCCCAGCGCCCATCCAGTATGAACCCCACGACACAGAAAGCCAAGAGAGCGCGCGGCGGCAAACGCGCCGCTACGGCCAAAGTCAACATCATCAAGAACCATCCGCTGATGATTGCGGACGCGGATTCCGGCGGGTACGAGCCGGATCTCGATGCGGCGCTCGCGCGTGTGTTGCGGTTGATGGCGATTCGCGGACTCAGCGGCGAAGAGACCGAAATCGCGGCGGCCGTGAAGCAGGAACTGCTCGAGGCCGGCGCGCCGCCAGACTCGATCACGCACGACCGCGCGCATTTGCATTCGCCGATCGGCGGCAAGGTCGGGAATTTGATCTGCAAACTCCCCGGCACGTTCAAGGCCCCGCGCCGGCTTCTCATGGCGCACCTCGACACGGTCCCGATCTGCGCCGGCACGAAACCGCTCGTCGATGGCGACTACGTCCGCTCGGCCAATCCGGCGACGGGTCTCGGGGCCGACGATCGCGCGGGTGTCGCGACGGTCCTCACGGCGGCGATCGAGATCATCAAGCGCCGCCTGCCGCATCCGCCGCTGACATTCTTCTGGCCGGTGCAAGAAGAGGTCGGGCTCTTCGGCGCGCGGCATGCCGAACTGAAGCACCTCGGCGGGCCGAAGCTGGCATTCAACTGGGACGGCGGCACGCCGGAGAAGGTCACGATCGGCGCGACCGGCGCGTATCGCCTCGAAATTAAAATCGCCGGCATCCCCGCGCACGCCGGCGTCTGCCCCGAGAACGGCGTCAGCGCGATCGCGATTGCGAGCCTGGCGATCGCCGATCTGACGCGCGGCGGATGGCATGGGTTGGTCCTCAAGGGCAAAAACCGCGGCACAACCAACATCGGCGTCATCAACGCCGGCAATGCGACCAACGTCGTCACCGAAAGCGCGACGCTCCGCGCCGAAGCGCGCAGCCACGACCCGGCGTTCCGCGAGCGGTTGCTGCAAGAAATCACGCGGGCCTTCGAGCGCGCGGCGAAGGAACTCAAAAACGCGCAGGGCAAACGCGGCAGCGTCGAAATCACCAGCCGCCTCGACTACGAATCGTTTCACCTCGATGATGACGAAGAATGCGTCCAAGTTGTCGACGACGTACTCGACAGCCTTGGCATCACGCCGCTGCACGCGGTGAGCAATGGCGGGCTCGATGCCAACTGGATGAGTGCCCGCGGCATTCCGACAGTCACGCTCGGCTGCGGCCAGATGAACGTCCACACGACCGAAGAGCGGATGCACATTCCCGCGTTTCAAACCGCGTGCCGCGTGGCGCTCAGACTCGCGACCGGCGAGAGCGGATAATATTCCCGCAACCCCCGTTTAGCGGCGACTCGAACCTTGGACACGGCGATCTGCTTGGTCAGGCCGGCGCCGAGCGAGTCGGTGCGGGTGACGATGATGCCGGCTTTGGCAATGCCGAGGCAACCTATCTGCTCGCCAAGAAGATGATCGAGGCCGGCGCCTGCGCGCTGCAGATCGAGAACCAGGTTTCGGATGAGAAGCAGTGCGGCCACCAGGACGGCAAGGTCACGGTGCC
>JBGSSS010000049.1:0-15901 GCA_041736895.1 Pirellulales bacterium | reverse complement strand
CCGGCACGGAATCATCAAAGGTCACACTGTCGTACGAGAAGAAGTTTTCGAGCGGACCAGGAGTCATCGTATCCGTCCAATTCGCTGTGGTATTCGCGTCCCAGGTTGCTGTTGCGCCAGCCCAGGTCAGTCCCTTGGTGGACAAGCCGGTCAGTGTTACTGCACCAGGTCCAGCGCCCGAATCCGTAATCGTCGGGGCTCCACGATAAGTGCCAGCATTGGCCAAGACGTAAGCCGAGCCCGGATTGGAGTTCGTCGTGTAGTTCAACACGGTAAACGGACCAGAACCGACCGGAGATGCGGCGAAATCGACCGTCGTTGTTCCAAGAGGGTTATAAGTTGCAGCAGTCAAAGCGCCAGCAGTCGTGGGGTCGAAGTAGATCGCGGCACCTCCGCCTGCGCCGAGGTTGACTGTAGCAATGGTCGGTTCCCCGGCAATTGCCGCACCGTCAGCGACAGTCAGCGACGGGGTAGCCATGCTATTGTTCAAGGCCAACAACCCGGCGGTGACAGTCGTCGCCCCGGTGTACGTCTGCGGAGATTGCAAGACTGTAAACGTGTTTACCCCATCCTTGTTTATCGGACTTGTCCCGGCGATGTTGGCGGTAACTAATTGAATGACCGAGCCGCCTTCGCTGCCGACGGGATTCAACGAGACCGTACCGCCCCCTTGGGTCGTCACGGTGCCGGAGCCGAGAACATTCCGGCGAATCGCAAAGCCGTTGCCAGTATTGGTCCCGGCATTGGTGTCTAGAACCGAGGCAATACCCGTGACATTCAGAGTGGAATCAATCGGGATGACGATGTTAGCCCCGGTTCCAGTTCCGGTGCCAGTGTCATCCACGCGGATGGTGCCGCCGCTGAGGTTGAATTCGGCGGTGTTATTCAGGCGTTGGATAATGCCCCAGGTGCTGCGGACATTGAGCGTCCCGCCGCTCAGGTTGTATTGATCGACGCCGCCACCGGACATATTGTTGCCAGCGTTCGTGGTGCCGCGGTTATCGAGCACCACAAAGTTGGTCGTCACCGTGCCGTTGCTTTGATTCATGATCCCGCGGCCGTCGATGCCGACATAGATCCCGCCAGTCTGTTCACCCGTTCCCGAAGGATTAGCAGCAGGGCTGCCGCCGAGCATCGTAAGCGTGCCGCCGCTCACGTTATAGGTCGACGTTTGCGTGCCAAAGTGACCAACGCGGATATCATTCACCACTTCTACGGTGCTGCCGGTCGCTTGGTTGACGACGCCCGAGATATTCGCGGCTTCGCCCACGCGTAAGTTGCCAGCGCGGACCAAGCCTCCGTTGTTGATGTTGAAAATCGAACCATCGATATTGAGCCCGACGCGAATCAACCCGCCCGTGGTAGCCGGAGAAGAAGTTACCGGAGTATCGGTGACATCGATGATGTTTCCGGCACCGACGTTCAACCCCGTTCCCGTGCTGTTGACATACAGCCGATCACCCGTGAACAGGTCCGAACCAGGAGCGGTCAAAATATCTTGGTTGGCTCCGAGGGTGTAGCCGTCGGAGCGACGGACATCCAGGACTGGCGTGACGCCCGTTTGGCCAAAGAGAAAGACATCGCCAACGCCGAGAGTCCCGGTGGTTGAGTTGTTGCCAACTTGCAGGCGTTGTGTCCCGGCCGTGCCGCCGGCATTGATCCAAATTTCATTTACCGGATTTGCCCCGGCATTATTCGTGCCGGTCAAAATCAACGTGGTCCCATTAGTTCCACCGCCGACCGCCAGTATATCGGTCGAATTCGTCGTACCGATCGTACCTGCAATAGTACCGGTAGCGTTAAACGCCATAATCTTGGCTGACCCGTCTAGGGTAATGTTGCCAGCCAAAATGCTATTAGCCGACATCCGAATCGCGCCAATTCCGGAATTGGTGACATAAGGGGTAAAGCCAAGAGCAGCCAACGTCGGGGCGACGACAGCATTGGCACCGCCGGCAGTTTCCTGAGCACCGACGCCGGTGATCGTAATATTGTTGTTGAATGTCCCTGCCCCGATCCACAATTGACCGCCTGCATCGACATCAATCGTGGCGGTTCCGAGATCCGTTGGAGAAGTACTCCCGTCTGTGCGGAAGGAGCCGTTTGCCGGGTTGCTTGGCGAGAGCTTGAGCAATCCCGAGAAAGCTGTATTGTCGCCGGTAAAGTTGATTGTGGCCGGAGTGGTGGCGCTATGCGTCCCGCCGTTAGCAGTATCAAGTGTCAGTGTTCCCGCCCCGGAAACATCGCGGGTCAGACTAAAGCCGGCGTTGTTCGTCGTCAGCTTCAATGTTGCGCCCGTGGCGATCGAAACACCATCCGCAAATAGCGGATCGGCATTCTGCACCGCGGTTAAGTGCGACAGATTCGCTTGCTTAATTTCCAGAGTCCCGGCATTAACCGTCGTGGCTCCGGCCAAGGTCGAAGTTCCCGACAGGTCAATTGTCGTCGTCCCGTTTCCGCTATTGAGGATTTGACCCGCCCCGGTCAAGGAACCGGTACCCGTAATTACATAAGGAACGGTGGTCGTATTTTGGAAGTCGAGGCGGGTCGGACTGACAGCCGCATTGAGTGTGATGCCGGTGGTGTTAGTATTCAGTCCGGTATCATCAAAGATTAAATCATCGCCCTGCTGATAACCCGTCACAGAATTATCAGACTGCAGCTTCCAATTCTGAGTGGTGTTGACATCCCAAACACCATCCGTCGCTCCGCTCCAGATAACTTTATCAAGAGTTCCGACTTGGACGGCGATCGATGTCCCGGTATCAACAATCGTTGCTGCAGCTCGCTGTGGCACTGTTCCCAAGACAAAGCCGCTAGTCCCCGGAGAAGTTCCAGTGTACGGAATAATCGGATAAGTCGTGCTGGGGGAGAGAAAGTTCCCAACTGGCACGCCCATATTGATTGTCGTTGTGCCAGCTTGTGTTAGTGTGCCGGAATTGACAATCGTGTCAGCAAAACCTGGAGCCCCCGTATTGAAGTCGAGGGTGGTCGTTCCAGCGCCGAAATTAATCTGGCTGGCCGTAAGCGTCCCGCCGGTAATGAGAGTGCCAACAGTTAGGTTAGCACCGGTATTTACTGTCAGGCCGTTGTTAAGCGTGCCACTTCCACGCAGTGAACCTGCGTCAATAGTCAGGGCGTTATTAAACGTCGCTGCATTCAAGGTCACGTTGCCGGTGCCATTTTTGGTGATTCCACCGCTGCCATTGATGGTCGCGTTGTTGATTGCCAACCCGTTGGCAGAAGTATTGGTAACCTGCAGAATGCGAGCTGGAGCACCCCAATCCAACGTACCACCTACGCCGCTATTGATGGTGGAACCAGCAGAGCCGCCCGAGAGGAGATCGCCGTTAAGCGTCAGTGTTCCGGTAGACAGATCCAACGTTCCGGCGTTGCCACCATTACCAATGGTCATGGCATAAGTAGCAGCATTGGTGTTGTTGATTGTTTGGCTAAAGCCATTCAAAGTCAGTGTGGCTGCACTGGAACCACCGATCAAGACCGAGATCCCTTGCGGCAAGCCATTGTTAGCACCGAGCAGCGCGGTATTGGTCAAAGTGAATTGACCGACGGAGCTACCACCACCGGCATAGATTACACGCCCGTTGCGTTGGCTGAAACCATTTGCAGCATCATTGATGGCCCCGTTGATACGAAGTTCTTGGCCAACGGTGTTGCTGCCGCCGAATGTTCCACCAGAAGTGGGAACACCTAGCAAAGAAATCGTTCCATTCAAAGTGGCCACACCACCGGCACCGGTGTGACGGACGGAACCAACACCCCCTGTCCCGGTGACACCCGCCAGCATCGTGATATTGTTGGCATAGCTAATCCCGCCCGTGAATGCGGTCGAACCAGTAGAGCCGGAATTGTAGATGAGTGTCGATGTGCCGAGGGCGTTGGCGTTCGCTGGGATTAAAGTCCCCGCACTATTCAAGAAACTACCTGAGAGACCGGTATTGTTGCCGCTGAGGGTCAGTGTTCCGGCGCCAAGCTTCTGGGCACCGTCACTGCCCGCGAGCGGTGCGCTGATCGTCAATGTTCGGTTAGTAATATTGAGTTGTGGTTGGTTAATCCCGACATCTAGGGTGAGGATATTCGCACCGGCAATAGTTAGATCATGACTAGCAGTTCCCGAGTCAGTAAAAGTAATGTTTCCGATCGTCCGTGCAGCTTCATTGGTAACCGTACGATTAGCCGTGATATTTACGGTAAAACTCGCAGTGAAATCCGCGCCGCTGGCGACCGTCCCACCACTCCAGTTAGTTGTCGTACCCCAGTTGCCGTTGTTGTTTAAGGTCCAGGTGCCGGATGCCGCATGGGCGCTGAGCCCCAAGCTAGTCATCAAAATCATGCTCAAAGCAGAACGACGAGCGAAACGATTTGCGAGACGACGGTGTGACATGAATAGATTTCCAGAAAAGAAAAACTGAAAGATGTAAAGAACAACCTCTATGCCTTGGAAAGTTGATGTTGGCCAGCTGTTTTCGCTAACAGCTTCAATCGCAAAATGTTAGCGACTGAAAAGTTCTGCACGGAAAAAGTTATGCACACAGAATGATGCATAGCCCAGCAATCCCCAACATCCCTTTCCCCATCGGCAACACGGTTCCCCAACCGATCTTTACCGACAAATCGCATACGGAGAACTCAAATTCCGTGTGCTAGAGGGTTAGTATGGTTATGCTCCGCAAAATTGTCAAGGAAGTTGCGCGAAATCTAAAAAATAATATGAGTGTTGTGGCATTTATCAAAAAGTGTGAATGAGTCGGAACGGGTTCGATCTGAAAAAAGCAAGCAGTTAATACTAAACTTATGTCTACTTATCGCCTCTTCCGTCGCTACACGATTTGAGTGTCCGTGACTAAAGAGCTTGCGGCATTCCCGCCAGATGCGGGGGGGCGCGATTGATTGCGAGAAAATACTTCTATAGCTAAAGCAACTAAAGCAAGAATGGCGCGGTAGTGCTTCGATATTGAATCCGAAGTTACCGATCAATCTCCCCCATCACGATGTCGAGCGAGCCGACGATCGCCGGGACGTCGGCAATTAAACAGCCGCGGCACATTTCGTGGACCGGCGAAAGATTCGTGAAACAACTGCTCCGTGCCCGGGCGCGCCACGGGATCGATGTTCCATCGCTGACGATGTAAAAGCCCATCTGGCCGCGGGGACATTCGGTTTCGAGATAGGCTTCGCCCTTCGGGAGTTTCTCGGCGAGCTTGACCGGTTCGCCGACAGTGCCGGCGCAGGTGCTGTAGCGGTCGATCGCTTGGCGGATGAGGTCGATGGATTGCATGACCTCGAGCATCCGCACATAGAACCGATGCCAGCAATCCCCAAGCACCGCGCTGTCGGGGACCTTGGGATATTTGTGATCGTTCGGGTAGTGGCCGTTCTTTTCGACGATGACTTCGAACGCGTAGCCATCGTACATTTCGGTGTAACGCTCTTCACCGTCACGGCGCAGATCTTGATCGACACCGCTGCCGCGCAAGACCGGCCCGCTGCAACCGTAATCGATCGCCATCTCGGGCGAGAGAATGCCGATGCCCGCGGTGCGGCGCACGAAGATCGCGTTGGTCGTGAGGAGCGCGTGATATTCGGTGATGATTGGCAGGAACTGATCGAGAAAGGCTTCGCACTTTTGCAGCCAACCCTTGGGCAGATCGGCCGTGACGCCGCCGACAGTGATGTAGCTGTAAGTCAACCGCGCGCCGCAGACTTCTTCGAACAAGTCGAGAATCCGCTCGCGTTCGCGGAACGCGTAGAGGAACGGCGAGAAGCTGCCGAGATCGAGCCCGTAGGTCCCCATGCCGACCAGGTGACTCGCGACGCGATTCAATTCACTGATGATGACGCGGAGGTGCCGAGCCTTTTCGGTGACCTCGTGCTTCATCAGCTTTTCGACGGTGAGCGCCCAGCCAAGATTCATGTTCATCGCGGCCAGATAGTCCATCCGGTCGGTGTACGGAATCCATTGCCGTGGGGTCAGGTTCTCGCCGATCTTTTCGGCGCAGCGATGCAAGTAGCCGATGTGCGGCGTGACTTCGCTGACGATTTCGCCGTCCGTGCGCAAGACTAAGCGCAGCACGCCGTGCGTGCTCGGGTGTTGCGGACCCATGTTCACGAGCATCTCGTCGGTGCGGACGTCGAACTCGATGATCCGTTGATCGTCTTCGGTGTGCAGTGCCATGTGATCGGCGATTCTCTTGCGATGTGCTGGAGCTTAGTTTCTTCGTAGTCTATTTGTTTGCAGGTCTTACCGATTCCGAATCCCGTGATACTCCAACGGCTGGACATAATCACGGCGGAGCGGAAAACCTTCCCAATCTTCGGGGCACAGAATCCGCCGCAGGTTCGGGTGATCGGTAAAGTTCACGCCGCTCAGGTCGTAGCACTCGCGCTCGTGCCAATCGGCCGTGCGCCAGACGCCGCTGACCGTCGGGCACTCGGGCGGAACGCCCTCGATGTTGTTGTGCCAGCGCGGGAGCATGACCTTGAGCACGAGGCTGTTGCGGTTCGTGACGCTCCAGAGGTGATAGACCACTTCAAGGTGCGGCTGCCAGGTGACCTTGGCTGCTTTCTTCGGATCGGTTTCGATGTAGTCGACGACCGTGATGCAGTTCAAATAATCGAACCGCAAGTCCGGCTGCGTCTTCAAATACGAGCAGAGTTCGACCAAGCCGTCGGGGGAAACTTCGATCCACGGATCGAGCGCTTCGAGATTCGAGCCGGTGATCTTGTCGCCGAATTGCTGCTTGAGACGATCAAGGAACGAGGTGCCGCGCATAAAATTAAATTGAATTGGATGAGATATCTGAAAGAAAACGCTCCGCTGCGCGTCGCCGCTAAACAAACGGACTACGGACTGATCGCTGTCTCGCGATCGAAGATCGAACGGGCGGAGCCGCGCGAGCTGATTTCCACCGGCGGAGCTTGTGCGCGTTGGCTGCTGACAGCGCGGACCCAATCGAGATCGCCGCGTTTCCAAACGTAGAAGAACCCGACCATCAAGACCGCGAAGAAGACCAGAATATCGCACATCGAAACAAAGGCCATGTCTTGCGCGGCGTTTTGCAACGTGGCGGTCGCCTCGGCGACGGTCTGCGTGCTCAGGTCCGCATATTTGTCGAACCCAAGTTCCTTTTGCAGGCCTTTCGCCGCGTCGGTGTAAGTTGTCGTGCCGTTCACATCATGAACCACGGTCAAACGTGGGTCCGAGAGCTGCGTCGCCTTGCCGTAGACCGTGGCCCAAGGGAAAAAGAACGCGACTTCGACGTCGAAGATGATGAAGAGCAGGGCGACCACATAGAAGCGCAGATCGAACTGCACAAAGCTGCTGCCGATCGTCGGCTCGCCGCATTCGTAGATCTCGAGCTTTTCTTTGTTCGGCAATTTCGGGCGGACAAGCCGGCCGACAAGCAAATTCACGAACAAGAACCCAATGCCGAGCGCGGCGAAAAGTGCGATGTATCCGGCAATGGCAATCGGGGTCAGCATAGGGGCAACGTCAGGAAAAATCTGGATCTGCAAAAACAATCAATCAACTCTACCGAAGTTTCACTTTTTCATCAGTTCAATTGCTTACGCGCGACATTCGGCAGCGGCTTGCGTCCAGCATATCCGGCCGATGATTCGTGCCAGAATTGCACCGACGGTTCCCCGTATTTCCAGCACAGCCGAACCGGTTTGTCTTGGTGTGTGCTTGGAAAATCGACGATCCCCAACGGCGCATCGCCCGGCTCGACGCCCAGTTTCCGCAACTCAATGACGTACTCAGTCAAGCGCTCGGTGTCGGTCGCCAGATCGGCCCGCATCTGTCGCAACTCGGCCGTGTAGTAGTCCGTCGCGTATTCATGTTTCTCGAGCGAGTTGGTGCCGCTTTTGTCACCGCTTGAATCATCGCTGTGAGACAAGGCGCTCAGCCGTTCCTGACGCTCGATCACTTCGCGGGCCAACTCCGACCAGTCGCGTACAATCGCCCGCACCAACGGCAACATCGCGTTGGCTTGATCAACGGTAAAGAGACGTGGGATCGTCGGTTGTGGAGTCGCGGTGGTCAATCAAGTAATCCAAAGATGCGGGAGCTAGGACTTAGGAATTCGGACCGCCGTGGACCGGATCAACGACAACCTTGGACAAGGCGACCGCCGTTGGATTCAGCGTTGTACGACCCCAGCCGATATCGACCGGCAAGCGCGCGAAGTCGACGATGCAGCCATCGCGGCTGTAGCAGCTCAGATCGTGCGTCGAGCCCATGAAGATGCAATCGACGGGACATGGTTCGACGCACAGCGCACAGAACATGCACTTCGAGTAATCGATCGTAAAACCGGTGATCTTAAAGCCTTTGCCGCCCGTGACTTTTTCCTTGCCGATGTAGATGCAATCCACGGGGCAAGCTTTCGCGCATTGATCACATGCGATGCAAGTCGTCAGATCGTAACGATGAAAGCCGCGATAGCGCGCCGAGACCGGCACTGGCAATTCGGGGTATTCGAATTGATGGGTAAAAGTGCGGCGTTCGGGATTGTAAGTTTTGATCCAGTATCGCAGCGTGATCCACAGCCCATGAACGACCGTAAAAACCGCATCGCGAATATCTTTGAACCACTGCAACATCAGACAGCCTTGACTGAGTCTAACTCGGGCGGCGCGTGCCGGTATGGCGACGATTGTCGCAACAAAAGATCGGCACTAGCAAAATTATAGAGCGACTCGCCAAGTCCGCAAGCGAGTCTTGAGTTTCGCTCAACTGATGTTGCTTATAGAACTGCCATGCGCTGATACTTGTGTTCACTTTGAATTGAACTGTTCTCGAATTGATGCTCTCAGCGAATCGGTTCATGTAATCTCGATTAAAACAGAAAGCTCACCGCAACCGACGAACGTCGGCAATTTGGGTTGGCATCAAAGTCGATAATGCAGACAGAGCCAAAATCGGACAAATTCTAATTCCTTTAGGATTCCTGACTTGTAAATGGGAAAAAAACCGAAAAAAAGCTCAAGTTTTTTTGGCACATTCGTGAGAATTGGGATTCTGGATGCCGGCATTCCAGATCGCTGTCCGTTTTGTGGATTGCGTCTGCAACCCTATTGCTATCAACGACTTGTGTCCTGTCATAGAAGCCTGTTCCAACCGACGCGGGGATTCGCTAATTCCTGTTGGATTAGGGAAAATTAACTTTACCCCTACAAAAAGCATTCCAGACTGTATGGATTTGCTTGACTGCCGCAAATTTGCTCGTAGAGTGAAATAAGGAAATTCTGCCAAATGCAAGTTTCCAACACGAGTTTGCCGCTAGCACACGTCGAGTTCGGACGGATCCAGATCGCGAACGTGACGGGTCAATCAATAGGATGCCTGAAGGATTCAGAACCGGGAAGGAAACACCATGTTAGTTCTCTCGCGCAAAAAAAACGAAAGCATTGTCATTAACAATGACATCACCATCGTGGTCGTGGAAATCCGCGGCGACAAGGTGCGCTTGGGCGTCGAAGCCCCCAAGGAAGTGCCTGTTCATCGCCGCGAAGTTTTCGACGCGATCAACCGTGCTCACGAGACTCCGTCGGAATCGACCGACGCGACGCCGAAGGCCGATCACTAAGCGCATCGCTTCAACTCAAATTACATCATGCTTGTCAGGCAATTTCGTTGCCCGACAAGCATTTTTTAATTTACAGCCAAGCATTTTCTTTTTGCTGCCAGCATTTTTTCTTGATTCTGAACCTTTTCGGCGTTGCTCACGTCTTTGATTTAGCTCTTCGCCTTGACGAATCAGGCTCGTAGGGCTAAAAAACGTATTCGCTGGCCCCATCGTCTAGCGGTTAGGACACTGGCCTTTCACGCCGGTAACACGAGTTCGATTCTCGTTGGGGTCACTGAGAGACGCGTGAACATCGTTCACGCGTCTTTTTTTATGCGCCAATTTCAACCCGACGCGTCAGCGAGGGCGTTGTGCAAACGCAATTCGCCCTTGCTGACGCGTCGGGTTAATGCAACAAGTATTTCTCCCTCTCCTGTTCGCGAGCTGATCTGCGATAATACAAAAGGTACTCCTTTTTTGAAACTCGCTGCTCTGCGCTGATCCGCAATCTTATGAAGTACGATGCTGTCCTGGTGGTTTCGTTTGGCGGACCGAATGGTGCGGACGATGTGCTGCCGTTTTTGGAGAACGTCCTACGCGGACGGAATGTGCCGCGCGAGCGGATGCTGGCCGTGGCCGAGCATTACCAGCACTTCGGCGGCGTGAGTCCGATCAATGCGCAGAATAAAGCCTTGATCGCGGCTCTGGAAAAAGAATTGGCGGAGCACGGTCCACAGTTACCGATCTATTGGGGCAACCGCAACTGGCATCCGCTGTTGCCTGAGACGCTCACGAAAATGCGCGACGATGGCGTGCAGCGGGCGATCGCGTTTTTCACCTCGGCTTACAGCAGTTATTCTGGCTGCCGGCAGTATCGCGAAAATATCCTTGCCGCTCAAGAACACGTCGGACCCGGCGTGCCGGTCATCGACAAGCTGCGTGTCTATTACAATCACCCCGGTTTTGTTGAGCCGATGGCCGAAAGCCTTCGCGCAGCGCTCGCTTCAATTCCTGCCGAGCGCCGCAAATCGACGAAGGTTCTCTTCTCGGCTCATAGTATCCCGAATGGGATGGCGGCGAATTGCAAGTACGAAGTGCAGCTTGCTGAAACGGCACGTTTGGTGGCAAGCGGCGCAGGCGTTAGCCCCGAGCAATATCAGTGCGTCTACCAAAGCCGCAGCGGTCCGGCGACGCAGCCTTGGCTCGAGCCCGATGTCTGCGACGTGATTCGGCAGTTGCCCGAGCGCGGTGTGAGCGATGTCATCATCGTTCCCTACGGGTTTATTTCGGATCACATGGAAGTCCTCTACGATCTCGACACCGAAGCGCGCGATTTGTGTGGCGAGCTGGGGCTGGGCCTGATTCGCACGCCGACGGTTGGAACCGATGCGCGATTTGTGCGCATGATTCGCGACCTGATCGTCGAGCGGATCGAGGAACCTTCGGAGAGAGCAGTACTCGGTTCACTTGGTCCGAGCCACGATGTGTGCCCGGTGGATTGCTGTTTGAGCGGAAGGCCGGCTGGTCCCCCGGCGCGTTAGCGAATCTTTCGTAGCTGAAGTCGTAAGACTTCAGACGTTTCACGCCCACGCCGCGTCATCCAAGGTCTCACGACCTTTGCTACAAATTGCCGCGGGCTTTTATTCCGTGCGCTCCACCACGAGTGCCACGGCTTCTCCGCCGCCTAAGCAGAGCGACGCCACGCCCCAGGTCTGCTTCGTCGCGAGCAAAGCATGCAGCAAAGTCACGAGCACCCGCGCGCCGCTTGCCCCAATCGGATGCCCAAGCGCAATTGCGCCGCCATGAATATTCAAGCAGTCGGGGGGAATCTTCAACTGCCGTTGGCAGGCCAACGTTTGCGAAGCGAACGCCTCGTTGATCTCGAAAAGCTGAATATCCGCAACCGATTTGCCCGCGCGCTTCAGCGCCAAACGAATCGCTTCGACCGGCGCGACGAAGAGTTCGCTCGGCGGGCCGGCGGAGTTGGCTTGCGCGGCGATGCGGAACTGCCAGGGATAGTTTCCGCTCTTGGCCCGCGATTCATCGACGACCAGAACGCTCGCGGCACCATCGCTTAGCGGCGACGAGTTTCCGGCCGTTGCTGTTCCATTGACGTCGAACGCTGGGCGCAGTTTGGTGAGAGCCTCGATCGTCGAATCGGCGCGCGGGGCTTCGTCGGCCGCGATCGTGCGAGGTGTTTTGCCGCTGCTGTCGGTGACCGCGATGATTTCGGCATTCCACAAGCCGGTTTGCTGCGCGGTGATCGCTCGTTGATGCGATTGCAAGGCCCAGGCATCTTGATCGGCGCGCGAGACCCCATACTTCGCCGCCGTGGCATCCGCGTAACAGCCCATGCTCGCTTGCCCGATCGCGCATTTGAGGCCATCGACTTCGAGCGCGTCGTCAACTCGTTGTGGCCCGTATTTCCAGCCCGCGCGCGTGCCGCGGAGCAGATGCGGCGCCTGGCTCATCGATTCCATGCCGCCGGCCGCGATCATCGACGCATCGCCCGAGCGGATTAGCACATCGGCCAGCATCACCGCCGCGAGTCCCGAGCCGCAGACCTTGTTCACGGTGATCGCCCCGATGCTGTCGGGGATACCGGCATGCAACAACGCCTGCCGCGCGGGTGCTTGGCCAGTGCCAGCCGCGACGACTTCGCCGAGGATGACCTGATTCAGTTCGCCCGGTGAAGAGCCGGCCCGCGCGAGCGTTTCCTTGAGCGTTAGCCCGCCCAATTGCGGCGCACTGAACGGTGCTAAGCCGCCAAGAAATTTCCCGATCGGCGTGCGGCAGCCGGAGACAATGTAACTGGAACTCATGGCGACTCCTCCTTTGAATCAACAATTCTCCCCTTTGAATGCTACGCAGTTCGGGTGACTTTCGTCCAGTGATGAACATCTGCCGTCGATTTTGCTAAAATTCTTCCATGCAAAACTCGAATCAACTTGAATTGCGTCCGCTGGGAAAAACCGAACTGCGCATCTCACCGCTGGGGCTCGGCTGCTGGCCGCTCGCTGGGATGACGAGCGGACCCGTGACGAGCGACGAAGCGGCCGCCATCGTGCGGACAAGTCTCGAAGGCGGGATCAACTTTCTCGACACGGCGTACTGTTACGGACTCGACGGCGAAAGCGAGCGGGCGATTGCCGCGGCCGTCGGCAGCAATCGCCGCGATTTCGTGATCGCCAGCAAAGGGGGCATCCACTGGGATCCGCCGCGCACCCAGATTCGCGACGCCCGGCCCGCGACATTGCACCGTGAATGCCGCGAGAGTCTCGCGCGGCTCGGCACCGATTGGATCGACTTGTACTACTTGCACGCCCCGGATCACACGACGCCGATCGCGGAATCCGCGGGCGCGATCAAGGAACTGCTCGACGCCGGCTTGATCCGTGCCGTCGGCGTGTCGAATGTCACGGTCGAGCAACTGCGAGAGTTTCAAACCGTGTGCCCCGTCGCGGCCGTGCAACCGCCTTACAACATGCTGCAGCGCGGGATCGAGGCGGACCTGCTCCCGTATTGCCTCGCGCAGCAGATTTCGGTCATCGTCTATTGGCCACTGCTCAAGGGCCTGCTCGCCGGGAAACTCAGCCGCGATCATGTCTTCCCCGCAAGCGACAGCCGCGCGAAATACCCGATGTTCCAGGGTGAAGAGTTTCAGAAGAACGTGGCGCTGGTCGAAGAGCTACGCGCGATCGCCGATGAATGCGGGCACACGGTTTCGGAACTCGTGCTCAATTGGACGATTCAACAGCCGGGCATCACCGCGGCGCTTTGCGGCGCGAAAAACGCGGAACAGGCCCGGGAAAATGCCGGCGGGCAAGGGTGGTCGCTGACGGCTGAACAACTCGCCGCGATCGATGCGGCGATTCAACGTCGCGGCACACCGGTGATGCAGGGTGCGGTTACTTAAACGTAGACCTAGTCACGCAAAATATTTTCGCTATTTTGCAGGCACAGCGTGCTTAGCTCGCATTTTTTCCAAGTAGTCCGCAACTTGTTCATGGACTTCTTGAGTATTACTAACGATTATTGATTTGTTCGATTCAAACGGTACGATATCAGCTTTACCGCCATTCGTTTTCCAAGTAGTCGGTTGGATTTCGGATTGAATAAGCTTACAAAATACATCAACGGATTGATTCCCTTGTAGTATGTCAGCAACGGAATAGCTAGAAGTATAACGATTGCTACGCGAATAAATTTTCAGATTGCCATGATCGAGATAGCAACTCAGGTGATTTTGATCCAAAACACTTTTCAGCCCATTCCACAATTCTGTGTCATCGACCGTATAGCTAAATAAAGAACGAGGATCGAAATCGTTGTTTCTCAAACTCTCGTAATCGATTTCGACTTTCAGTTCATGTCGGGTTTCCAGAAAGGCAACAACTTCCTCCAATGTCGCTTTCTTGAAATCGAATGTTGTGTGTTTCACGAGTTTTGAGCGGATCTGACGATTGACTGCATTTTCGTCCTGCGGAGAAGTCTCAGCGCGGGCAGTAGAGTTCGCGTTGGCGAAACTAGCGACGCACAAGCCAATCAGCACAATCATTTCGTCTAGACGGAAGCGACGCATTACGGACTCCTTAATGAATTGGGAGCGAAGTATTTAGATGCTACTTCTTAAAAATTTTTACGTCTACTTCATTTCTAACTAGGCCTAGGCAGTGCATGGTTTTGCTAGCACTGGCTAGGGCTTTTGTAGCGATACATGCGGTGTAGGTGCGGCTGTGCCGCACAGAGAACCGGCTGACCAATTCAAATACGCTGCGCGGACCAAGCCGTTTTGACAGCGAGAATGATTCTGTCGGCAACGCTTTTTGTTTGCCCGGCACAGCCGGGCCTACTTACCACTTCAATTCCGCCCGCGGCTGCTGCTCGGGCAGCTATACAACCGCATCCGCGCTTTCCAAGCGGAAGATTGTCACTTCGGGACGCGCATTGAAGCGTACCCGCATGTTGTAACCGAGGCCGCGATTGATATAGAGTTGCCGCTGCTGGTCCAACTGAAACACTCCCGAAGTGTAGCGTAAATTCTTGACTGGCAGAATCGGCGGGTCTAAGAACGGCGGTTTACATTGACCGCCATGCGTGTGGCCAGCTAACACCCAGCCCGGGATTTGCTGCATAATCGGCCAATCGACCCCGTCGGGATTATGGCACAACGTGATGCATGGCTGCTGTCGATCAAGCTTGGCCAAGACGGATTCAGGTTGCATTCGATTCGCCCAGAGATCATCGAGTCCAATCAGTTGCAGTCCGTCGAGTTGTGTGAGTTCGTTGCGGAGCGTCTGGATGCGCAACTCGCTCAAGCGATTCACCAACTGGTCGGCGACATCAGCTTGCCGCCAACCAGCGCCATAATCGTGATTGCCCAAACTGGCGAAGGTGCCAAGCGGTGCCGGTAGTAGTAATTGAAGCAACTCACTGACGCCGTTAAGTTGCTCGTCATGCTCACAAGTCATGAAATCGCCGGTCAATACAATGAGGTCCGGTTTTACGGCATTCACGCGCTCAATCATGCTGATCAGGTAGTGCTGATCAACGACTTTACCCACGTGAATGTCACTGACTTGGACCATGGTCTTGCCATGGAGCGAACGCGGTAGAGCCGGGATCGGCATGGTCCGTTCGACAAACTCGGCCCAATGCGGTTCCCAGCGCCAAGTATATAGCACCGTCCCGACCATCGATGCCAAACTGGCGGTCAAAAATCTTCGTCGAGTGATGATGGGCATTGGGATGTGCGGGAGATTCGTCGCGTCAGAAAACTCGGCTTGCAGGACGTTGATTGTTTGTTTCCATTGATTGCGCTTTGACGCTTGGGTTAAAACCCACGCCACATTACCACTTCAATTCTGCCCGCGGCTGCTGCTCCGGAAGCTTCGCAACCGCTTCTTTCAACTCCTCGGGAATTGGGTCCGGCAGGACGATCATCAGCACCGCATACAGGTCGCCGCTCGCGCCGTCGCTATGCTTGATGCCGCGGCCGCGGACGCGGAGGCGGGTGCCGCTTGAGGAACCGGCGGGCACCTTGAGCGAGATTGTGCCTTGCGGCGTCGGGACGTCGACCTTGCCGCCGTTGATCGCTTCGGCCAGCGTGATCGGGACGCGGACTTCGAGATCGTCTTCGTGCCGCGTGAAGTGCGGATGCGGCGCGATGCGAATCGTCAGCAGCAAGTCGCCGTTCGGTCCGCCGCCGCTGCCCGGTTCGCCTTGGTTGCGCAGGCGAATCTTGCCGCCGTCGGCGATGCCGGGCGGAATCTTGACGGTGAGCGTTTCGTGCTTGCCGTTGGCGCGTTGAA
>JBGSSS010000047.1:0-48455 GCA_041736895.1 Pirellulales bacterium | reverse complement strand
GCGTCGAGCGCGCGCTTGATGTAGAAATGCGTTCCCTCGGGCACGCGGCAGAGCGGCACGCCGCCGGCATCGGCCACCGCGCCGAAAATGGCCGCCGCCGTGGCCCAATCAATCGGCTGGTGCTCCATATCGAGCGTCAGCCAATCCCAGCCCAGCCGGGCCAAGATTCGCGCGGCGTACAGATCCCCCAACGAGAGCCAGGTTCCCAGGGTCGGTTCACCGGCACGCAGTTTCGCTTTGATCGGGTTTAGTCGCATGGGTTTTTGCTATGAGGAACGCGAATAATTGGCAGAATCGTCAGACTCACGAACCACTCTAGGAATTCCGCAGGAAGCCGCAAGTGGCCACGGCGAAATGATGGCGGAACCGGGGGCCAATGGATTACCATAAGTCTTCCGGTATCTGCCAGGAACGTCCAACGCGGTTCAAGCGTCTGAAGCTCTGTTCCTGAGCCGTTTTTGATTTTGATCGTTTGCAAGAGGGAATGACGATGCGCGTGTTGTTGCTGCTGATTGCCGTTTTGATGACTGGAATTCTGAGCTTGCAAGGAACAGCGCAACAACCGCAGCCGCCGGCATCCGGCGTGAACCCCGCCAAGCGCGGAACTCCCAACCGCGCCGGATCGCCGACAACGACGCGTCCTTCCGTTGTTGCACCAAAGGGAACCATATCGACGGTTGCGCCCGCGAACCCGAATCCCGCTCAAACACCTCCGCCGGCTGTTCCTTCGGCCACCACCAAAGCAGGAAGCGTGACGCCGCCGGCAACAAGCGCCACACAGCCGGCAACAACACCTGCCGCAGCGCCCGCGGCATCGGCCGCGGTGACGCCTGATCCCAAGGATGCCGCGGCTGTGGCCAAGCATCGTTTGCAAAAGAGCTACGCGTATGGGCTCGACATCGCCCGCGCGATCCAGGCCGATGAAATGGATTTTGACTTGGCGCAATTGATCCAAGGATTGAGCGACGGGTTGGGCAAGAAAAAATTGACGATCACCGAAGACGAATACGCGCAGCTCATGGCGGCCATTACCAAGGAAGCCGAAGAAAAAGCGATCGCCAAATACGAACGCCAATCGGAAGCCAATAAAAAAGAAGGCGAAAAGTTCCTCGCCGAAAACAATAAAAAAGAAGGAGTCGTCACGATCGCCAACGGCGTGCAGTACCGCATCTTGAAATCGGGCGACGGCAAATCGCCCAAGGTCAACGACAATGTCCAAGTTCATCTCAAAGGGATGCTCCTCAACGGCGATCAGTTCTTTAGCAGTTACAGCTTGAACCAACCTTCGACGTTTCCCGTCGGCCGGGTGATTCGCGGACTCAAAGACGCGCTATTGCAGATGAAGGTCGGCGACAAGTGGCAGATCTACATCCCCTCGGAACTGGCCTTTGGCAAAGAAGGCAATACGCCCGCCGCCCCGGGTCTTCCCGGCGTCGGCCCCAACGAGGTCGTGATCTACGAGATCGAGCTGATCGATATTGTGCCCGAAGCGCAGGAGTAGCTGCGCTGGGATTGGGGATTCGGGAAAAGCAGAACCAGTGATTGATCGCCCGTTGCGCGGCGTAACGTTGAGAGAAGAAGTACTCAGTACTGCGTACTCTGTACTACCACCCAGGAGCGACTCATGAAACGATTTCAGCTCGCATTTGCCGCATTTCTCTGGCTTGCTTCGTCTTCAATTGCCCAGCGCCCCGCCGCGCCGCCTAATTATCCCGAGCTACGCGCGGCCATGGTCAAAGATGACCTGGCAGGGCAGGGGATCAAGAACGAGCGCGTGCTCAAAGCGTTCCTCGATACCCCGCGGCACGAACTCGTCTCGCAAAAGTATCGCCATCTGGCGTACTACGATATGTCGATCCCGATCGGCGAGTCGCAAACCATCTCGGCCCCCTTCGTCGTCGCTTACATGACCGAACAACTCGATCCGCAGCCCACCGACAAGGTGCTCGAGATCGGCACGGGCAGCGGCTTCCAAGCGGCGATTCTGAGCCCGCTCTGCAAGGACGTTTACACCATCGAAATCGTTGAGCAACTCGGCTACACCGCGAAGCGCGCGCTGGAACGGTTGAAATACAAAAACGTCCACGTCAAAGTGGGCGATGGGTTCAAAGGCTGGCCCGAGGAGGCGCCCTTCGACAAGATCATCGTCACTTGCTCCCCGGAGAAGGTTCCACAACCGCTGATCGATCAGCTCAAGGAAGGGGGCCGCATGGTGATCCCTGTTGGCGAACGCTATGAGCAAGTCCTCTATCTGATGAAAAAAGAAAAGGGCGAACTCAAGCGCGAAATTCTCCGCCCCACGCTCTTCGTTCCGATGACCGGCAAAGCCGAAGACGCGCGGCAAGTCAAACCCGACCCGGCGCATCCCAAACTCGCGAACCCCAGCTTCGAAGAACTCGCCGGCGAGAGCAATGAACCCGTGGCGTGGTACTACCAGCGCCAGATGCAAATCGTCGACAAGGAAACGGCCCCCGACGGCAAGCAGTTTGTGCGCTTCACCAACGAAACCCCCGGCCGGCAAACGCGCATGATGCAGGGTCTCGCCCTCGATGGCCGCAAGGTCCGCAAGATCGAACTCTCGGCGCGGGTGCGCTGCAAAGACGTGCGCGTCGGCGTCGAGCGCGATCAATTGCCGACTGTGACGGTGATCTTCTTTGACGAAAACCGGACGCAAGTCGGCTTGAATTGGATCGGCCCGTTTCAGGCGACGACCGAATGGTCGAGCGAAAAGAAAACCGTGGATGTCCCGCCCCTCGCCCGCGAAGCGATCGTCAACATGGGCCTGCTCGGCGCAACGGGTCAATTCGATGTGGACCTGGTCGAACTCCGCGCGGTGGACGGCAAGTAGCTGTCACGTTTCGATCGACGCAAAAGATTCAATTCTCGTCAGGCGTAGCTTAACCAGCTTAGCCGTGCCGTCCACGGCCGGCGTTTTTTACGCGCCGGCATTCTTGTAGCCAAGGTCGTGAGACCTTGGATGAGTAAACGTGGATTATTGGCGTCCATCCAAAGTCTCACGACTTTGGCTACAGGCTAGCTTGCTAGCCGAAAACGTGAATTGCTAGCAAAAACCGCCTAATACGCACAACCGGACGATGCTTGCAATGCTGTAATACGATAACTTCAATCATTTAAGTTCCAATGCATCAACAATTTACGAAATGAGATTTTCTATCCCTCCCAGACGGAAAATCTTGCCTAAACGCTTGATTTGCGAACTAGGCTTATTACAGTGTCTTGGATAGGGCCTGCAATGCCGCATCCTTGTCTCCATTTCTTTTCCGCGGAGTCTTTATGATTCGAAAAAGTTTTGCTTTGGCACTGATCGGCGGCATTGTGCTCGCTGTCAGTTCCTCGACCGCCAACGCTGGTTGGTGGCGTCATGGGAGCCACGGCTCCTCCGGTTCATCGGGTTCGAGCGGGAGCTACGGCTCCTCGGGCTCGTATGGTTCCAGCGGGAGCTCCGGCTCCAGCGGTTCTTATGGTTCGAGCGGCGGCTGGGGTTCCAGCGGCGGATCGAGCGGCGGCTGGCGCCATCATCGTCATCATTGGCATGGCAGCTCCGGCTCAAGCGGCAGCTCTGGTTCTAGCGGCAGCTCTGGCTACTATGGTTCGAGCGGTTCATCGGGTAGCTCCGGCTATAGCTATAGCTATGGCTCGTCGGGCGGATCGTCCGGCGGTTCCTCGGGCTACTACTCGAGCGGCTACGGCAGCAGCTACAGCACCCACGGTGTTGTGAGCGGTGAAGTGTACAGCACTCCGACCTACAGTGTTCCAGCCACGCCGACGACTCCGGCGATGCCAACACCTCCGCCAATGCCGATGAATCCAGGTGCCGCTCCGGCTGGCACAGCTCCTGCAGGTGCTGGGGCTAGCTACAGCCCTGTCGAAAACGGCACGGCCGCGATCATCTACGCCAACGTTCCCGCTTCGGCTCGGGTTTTCGTGAATGGCAACGCCACCACGAGCACCGGAACCGCTCGTCAGTACATCTCGCGCGGTCTGAAGGCCGGCCAGATTTACAGCTACGAGTTCCGTCTCGAAGTTGAAATCAACGGCCAGCTCGTGACCGAAACCAAGCAGGTCCAAGTCACCGGCGGCCAACGCGCCGAACTCGCGTTCAACGCGACGGCCGAAGCTCCGGTTGTCGGCAAGACCGAAAAGCCGGACGCCAACAAGACGACGTTGATCCTCAACGTTCCGGCTGACGCCAAGGTGACTCTGTCGGGTTCGGAAACTCAACAAACCGGTCCGGTTCGTGAGTTCAGCACCGACAAACTCGCCGCTGGCGACAAGTGGGAAAACTACGTCGTCCGCGTCGAAGCGACGATCGACGGCCAAGTCCGCGTCTCGGAAAAGACCGTCACGGTCAACGCCGGCGACTATCGCGAACTGTCGTTCGACCTAAACGCTCCAGAAGTCACCCGCACGGCCTCGCGCTAGTTCGGTTGAGTTCGGAATATTAAAACGCGACGCGAGTCACAACGCAGGTTGTGACTCGCGTTTTTTATTCGCGCAACGGGACGTTCCGATTGCTTAGCCGGACCGTTCACGGCCGGCGTATTTTGCGCGTTGTTAAGAATAACTTGCTTTTCTCAAACAACACTGGATATGATGAAGACATGATTCTCATTCAATTTCCGAACATCGATTCGAAACGAGCCGCTCTAGCGAAGCTCGCTGGACGCTTTCGCTTCAAAAGCTGGGCCAGCGGCGAAATGCTGGTACCTGAAGAGGCACTGCCGTTTCTGGCGGTCGAAGGGATCGTTTTTACCGCGCAAGGACCAGCGACCTATGAGCAAAATGGTTCGGCGTTTCGAGGCGCTTCTGCCACTGCGGTTTAACGACGGCTCCGCCGTCTCAGACGATGCGATTGCCGATACGCTGCTCGAATTGGAGCAGCGATTCGGAGCCGTGTCGTGCGAAACGCAAACCATCCGCGGGCAATGGCGTCATGCGAACGATAGTTATCGCGACGACTTGATTCGCGTGTTCGTGGATGTGGCCGACGAACCAGAAAATCGGCAGTTCTTTGTGGAGTTCAAAGAACGTCTTAAAGAGCGCTTTCAGCAAATCGACATCTGGCTGACGACTTACTTGATCGAAGTTATCTAAGATTTTCACAGCGCTTTGACCAAGAGCAAAAGGGCAGGGCAACCAATGGCACTCTACGCCTCAGGACAAGGACAATACGATGCCGAGTATTGTCAGCTTTGGAAGAAACTTGTGCCGAAATCTGGCAGAGCCGAAACGCTGCAAGGCGAACTCGTGCGAATCATCGGGCGACTAGCCTCGGAATATTACCGCAATGGAAACATGAACTGGGAGAACGGCTACGACGCCATGCTCAGCTTTCTCTCGAACACGCTGCAAACCTCGGGCAACTTTGACGAGGATCTCGCGGGCACCATCGAACTCGACGTGGCCGAAATCCGCCAAAATGCCGAAAGCGGCGCATGCCCCTACACGGAAGACGAGGACGAATACGATCGACTCACCGACCGCGTCGTCGAGTGGTGCCGTTACAACAGCGAATTGATCCCTTTCACCGAAGCTACGGCTTATGATTTTTAAGGCAGCTAAGTCGCGGTGGCAAAGATTGACGGCCCAATCGTTAATCGATTAGTCAGAGTCGAAAGTCTTCCGTGCGTGACGAAAAATGTTTCACTACGATTTAGCAACCTACCATCATGTCGGTTCATATTTAGCACTCGCAATAACTCCGCCAGTTAAAACAACGTGAATCTCGCACAATCACTCCACACCGCCGCTAGACGCTACTGCAATGAGCAACACTTGCACTGGGTAAAAGAATACTCAGCTATTTGCCGTAGCGGTCGTGATCGCATGAAAGATCGATATCACTACACATCCGAAGCGTTAAACGTTTTTCCTCGCTATAACGTGCTAAATGCGATTCGAGTTGATCTCGAACGACTAGACCCGCAAAAGTTGCAAGACTTCAATAGCACGAAGGAATTAATTCTAATTGCAGGAAGTACTGCCGATGACGACTCTACAGTTAATCCAATTGGCGTATTCGCAGCCGAAGCCATGGTGAACGAGCGGAAGTTATTTTGCAAATTTGTTGAAGGACTATGCGATTCGGATTTGCAGTCCATTGAGCCATTGCCTTATCAACGCGTATTGTCCCAAACCGAAGCAGACCTGCTGTGGTCTCGCATCCGCAAACGCTGGCAAATTACCGAAGGCTATTGGTTTCCCCTTGCTGAATGCTCTTTGCCTGATGTCGTTGCTTTTCGGGATCACGATATCGCTGATTTCAATGCGAACAACAAATTAGATGATTTACTATTGTCTCACGGCATTCAACGCATCTTGGAAATGCGAGAGTATGGCCCCGAATATGAACAGGACGTCACTTTATTCGATCCGCAATACAACGGTGCCGAAGGCTACTGGACCTCTGAGGACTTAGATTGGATCGTTTATGCTTCCCACGAGAGCACAATTACTGTAGGCGGCTGGTTACTCGAAGAAATTAAAAAACATTGGCCAGGATGGAGTCGTAGGATTTGGCGCTTCGAGTTGCCCTCGTAGCCCTCTCGCGACACTCTTTTAAAGACGCCGGCCCTGGACGGTCCGGCGAAGCTTCCAACTTGCAGAGCAAGTTGGCTACTCTGTCAAACCCTACCACCTTTACCGATCCTGCGGTGGACATTGCCGCGCAGAATTGCCAACCTCCAAGACCGGCACGAATTTGGTCGATAGTCGAAAGGCGTGAACCTCTTGCCTTTTCGACTATGAATCGTGTCGCGTCCCAAGACACCCGCTGCCGCTGATGAACCCGGGATCACTCCGGCGATCCCGCCGCGCCCGTGGTCGAGCGGCGTGAAGTGGCTCGTCTCGGCCGCGTTGCTGTTTCATGTCACGGCGCAGTTCATCGCAACTTGGACCGCCGCGCCGCCGGATAGCGCGCTGGGCGGAACGCTCAGCGAACCGTTTCATTTCTACATCGCTGCGGCGCGGCTGAACCAGGGCTACCGGTTCTTCGCGCCGAATCCCGAAGCGAGCCACTTGATGCGGTTTCGGATTTTTGACGCTGACGGCAACCCCGTCGTGCTCAACGAGTTTGCGGTAAACGAGGAAAAGACCGAGGGCCAATTGCCGCCGCCGGAATTGCGCGTCGGGCTGCTCGAGCCGAAAGCGCGGTTGCTCTACCACCGCTACTTTATGCTGACCGAGCAGCTCGATCGGGCGATCCCGCGGCCGATCCCGGCAAATGCTCCGGTCGAAGCCCACGCCGCGCATGCCCAGCGGGAACGGGCGTTCCTCGCCATGACCGATTCCTTTTCGCGCGAGTTGCTGCGGCGCTTCGGCGGAGCCAAAGTCAAAATCCAACTCATGGAACACAACATTCCTTCGACCCAAGAAGTTACCGACGGCATGTCGCTCGATGACAAGAAGCTTGAGATGTTTCACCCCAAGACGTTTGAGTATCCGCGGGCGGAAGAACGGCCTCCTTCGACTCCCCGCTAACCGGTCACGAACTTTCCTTTTTTTGAATCATTCGGCTTGCTCACCCTCCTAAGCAACTACCTGAAAGACGCTTACACTGCGGCCGTCAACGGCTGGCAGCGGTTCTGGTTTTTGCCGCGCGATCCGGCGACGCTCGGCGTCCTGCGCATCTGCATCGGGTTGCTACTCCTTTACACGCATGCTGTTTGGACGCTTGATTGGGACGGGTTCTTTGGACCGGCGGGGTGGGTCGACAAGAATGCGCGCTGGGAACAGCACCTGATCCCCGCGGGCGAATCCACGCCGATCTTTGTCCGCTGCCAATGGTCGCATTTCGATTGGATCGAAAGCCAAGCGGTGCTCTGGACGCTGCATTGCGCGGCGCTCGGAATCTTCACGCTGCTAATCCTCGGCTTTTATTCGCGCACCGTCGCTGTGTTGAGCTTCCTGATCGCCGTTTCCTACACGCAGCGCAATCCGCAGGCGATGTTCGGCCTCGACGGCATCAACACGATGCTGGCGATGTATCTCTGGATCGGGCCGTGCGGCGCTTGCTATTCGATCGATGCCTGGCTGAAACGCCGCAAAGAGCAAAACCACGAAGCAGGGCAGGGCAGGGGGGAGGTCTCGGCCGTTCGCCCGATCGAGTTGAGCATCACCGCGAACATCGCGATTCGCTTGATCCAATGCCACATGTGCCTGATCTATCTCTTTTCGGCGATCGGCAAGTTGCAGGGCGAGAGCTGGGCGTCGGGCGTGGCGATTTGGGGCGCGGTCGCGAACCGCGAGTATCAATCGCTGGACGCGACGTGGCTGGCGGCGTACCCATTGGTGGTGAGCATCCTCACACACCTGACAGTGATGTGGGAGTTGACGTATTCGGTATTGGTTTGGCCTCGCTTATGGAGACCGCTCGTGTTGGCCATGGCTGTCGGTGTGCATCTCGGGATTGGGTTGTGGATGGGGATGATGACCTTTGGCCTGGCGATGATCGTCGGCAACATGGCGTTCGTGGAGTCGTACTATGTGCGAACCCTCTTGAGCCGCCGCGCCTCTCTAGTGCCGGCGGGAGCGAAAACGTCCAAAGCGATTCGTGCTTAGGAACCGGGTGACTTACATCACCCGCTCGCGGAACTCTGGCTGGCAAACTATAATAAATGCTGAATATGCTCCCAGGGGATGAACCCCTGGGCTTTGGGGGAAGTCGAGCGATTCTGTAATTCGCTCCCGAACCCCCAGTCCCAAATCCCTAATCCCTTTCCGAAAATGTTAGATTCGCTTGCCGTCGTCGGGGCCACTGGGGCCGTGGGAACGATCATCCTGCAGTTGCTGGAACAGCGCAAGTTCCCGGCCAAGCGGTTCAAATTCCTCGCCTCGGCCCGTTCCGCCGGCAAAGTGATCATCTTCAACAGCGAAGAGCACACCGTCGAAGAACTCCGCCCCGAATCGTTCGATGGCATCCAAGTCGCCATCGGCAGCACGCCCGACGAGAACGCGGCGGAGTTTTGTCCGTGGGCAGTCGAGCGCGGCTGCATCGTCGTCGATGAGAGTGGCTACTGGCGCATGGACCCCAAGGTTCCGCTTGTCATCCCCGAGGTCAATCCCGAAGCGATCAATCAACACTCGGGCATCATCAGCAGCCCGAACTGCTCGACCACCCAGATGGTCGTCGCGCTCAAACCGCTGCACGACGCCGCCCGCGTCAAGCGCGTGGTGGTCAGCACATATCAAGCCACAAGCGGTGCTGGTTTGGCTGGGTGCCGCGATCTTGAGAAGGGAACGCACTCGCATCTACACGGTGTGCAGCATCAATACGAGACCTTCGCGCACCCAATCGCGTTCAACCTGATCCCGCAGATCGGCGGGCCGAAGTATCAAGGTTACACCAGCGAAGAAATGAAGATGGTGTACGAGACGCGCAAGATTCTCGGCGACGATTCGATTCAGGTCTGTCCAACGGCCGTCCGCGTGCCGGTCAGCAACTGCCACAGCGAAAGCATTTTGGTCGAGACCGAAAAGAAGCTGACCGTCGCCCAAGCCCGCGAACTCTTCAGCAAGTTCCCCGGCATCATCGTGATCGACGATCTGGAGAACAAGCAATACCCCATGCCGCTGAACTGTGATGGCCGCGACGAGGTCTTCATCGGCCGGATCCGCGAAGACATCTCGGCCCCGAACGGCCTGGCGTTCTGGTGCGTAAGCGATAACCTCCGCAAAGGCGCGGCGACCAACGCCGTTCAAATCGCCGAACTCCTTGCCAAGCAAGGCGTGAAGAAACCAGCGGCGGCACTGGCGTAATTTTTGTAGGCGCGTAGCGTTAGCGAGGGAGACAAAAAAGCGAATGTAGTTACACCGCGCGTATTTCACCAACAGAAACCACCACCCCTAGAACCCGTCTGGCTCCCTCCCCTTGCAGGGAGGGCTGGGGAGGGGGTTCTTCGGGCGCCAAAATTCCTTTTTGGAAATACTACTCACCGGGAACGTTTCCGTTTCAATCAAAGTATTCTCTCACGCATGCCCCCTCCCTAACCCTCCCCGCGAGGGGGAGGGGACCAAACCAGGTCAGTGGTGGTACTGAGTTTTTTTAACATCTCTGGCTGCCTTTTCGCATTTGAATCTCAGTGGCAGCTAACGTCGACACCGCCGAAGTCTCAACAGAGCAGGCCCCCCTCCGCCAACTCAAGCTCGTCCTCGCCTACGACGGCTCGCGCTATCACGGCTGGCAGTCGCAATCGAGCGGCAAGGGAATCCAAGACGCGATTGAAAAAGTCCTGCACCGCATCACCGGCGAGCGAGTTATCACGCACGCCAGCGGTCGCACTGACACCGGCGTGCATGCGCTCGGCCAGGTCGTGACCTTTCAGACGCGCGAAAAGCATTCGCTCGAAATCTGGCACAAAGCGTTGCACGGGTTCTTGCCGCAGGACATTGCCGTCTTGAGCATCGAAGAGACGCCGCTCACGTTTCACCCGCGGCGTTCGGCCAAGCTGAAGCGCTACCGCTATCTCTGGTGCGATGGGCCGATTCCCGAGGTCTTCGCGCGGCGGTACGTCTGTACATCGCGGCGGCCGCTGAATGTCGATCTGATGCAACAAGGGGCGAACGCCTTGCTTGGCCGGCATGACTTTATCGCATACGCGTCGAGCGGCTCGAAGCGCAAGACGACCGAACGCACGGTGCATGAACTGAAAATCTGGCGGCCGTTTGCCAGCACGTACGACGGACTTCCAGTCCGTCGTTCTTCCGCAGAAAATACGACGGACAGGATGTCCGTCGTACAAACCAACAGCGGGGCAGGGGAGGGGCCCGCGAATTCCGCGGCCTGCACGAGCGCGCTGCGCGAGTACCCGATCTTGATGCGGCCCGAGCACCTCGTCGCGCTCGAAATCCTGGCCGACGGCTTTCTTTACAACATGGTAAGGATCATCGCCGGCACACTGACGCACATCGGCGCCGGCAGTCAGCCGGTAACCTGGGCGGCGGACATCCTCGCGACCAAGGACCGCCGCCAAGCGGGCCAAACGGCCGAGGCGCAGGGACTCTATCTTGTGGAAGTGATGTATTGAAAAGAGATGAATTCCTGAGCCGGGTACGTAAGTCCCCGGATGAACCTGAGAAGTCTCGGAGTCGTGCATTACGCATCCCCGGACTTACGTCCGGGGCTCAGGTATTTCCCCAATCCCGAATCCCCAGCCCCCAATCCCACCTACGACGCTGCAATTGTGAAGATTTGC
Source organism: Pirellulales bacterium (assembly GCA_041736895.1). GTDB lineage: Bacteria > Planctomycetota > Planctomycetia > Pirellulales > JALHPA01 > JANRLT01. The sequence continues at coordinate 37,242 of JBGSSS010000047.1, read as the reverse complement.
CGTTTGGGCTACATTAAACAGCGTAAAAATGCCGCAGGAGGGGGCATTTTTTGGGTTTTCGTGTCCTAATTGCAGCCGTTTTCGCACTTTTCGCCTATGGCGTTGAACCTGACGTCCCAGACCTACCTTGGATCCCATCGGTTATTGAACCCGATCGGGAGCGGCAAGCTCTGCGCCGTGTGGGACGCGATCGTCGATAGCAAAAGCGAACGCCGGGCACTCAAGATCCTGCTGAAGCTCGACAAGCATCAAATCGCGCTCATGAAGCGTGAGTTCAATCTGGCTAAGGACCTGAACCATCCGAACGTCATTCGGATGTACGAGTATGGCCTCTTCCAAGAACACCCGTTCGTCGCGATGGAGTATTTTCCGTCGATCAACTTGAAGCAACTCCTGCAACAAAAAGGGGTCGAAGGCATCGCGCCCAAGTTGCCATCGATCTTGCAGCAATGTGCGATGGGCCTGGGGTACATTCATGACCAAGGCCTGATCCACTGCGACATCAAGCCAGACAATTATCTGATCAACGAAGCGGGCAACATCAAACTGATCGATTTCGCGATTGCCGAGCTGAAAAAAGGGTTCTTTGGCCGCTTGCTCTCCGGCAAGAAGTCGATCGCCGGCACGCGCAGCTACATGTCACCGGAACAGATTCGCGGCGAGTCGCTCGACAATCGCGCCGACATTTACAGCTTCGGCTGCCTGGCGTATGAACTGGCGACGGGCAAGCTGCCGTTTACCGGTTCGACGACCAATGAACTGCTGAACAAGCACCTGAGTTCCAAGATTCCGCCCCTGGAAACGCACAACAAAAACGTGACCCCCGGGTTTTCGGCGCTAGTCAGGAAGATGCTGGCGAAGAAGCCCGAAGATCGTCCGCAGTCCATGTCCGAAGTGAATAGCGAGCTAAGAAGCGGCGGCGTGGTGAAAAGCACGGCGGCGGACTAACAACCCGACGCGTCAGCGAGGACGAACACAACTGCCCACATGCTTGCGGCTTAGCAATTCAAATCAACGACACAAAAAACACTTTGAGATACGAGGAAGTTCATGGCCGCCGTAATGCATCGCTTGAATTTTGAAAAACCGATTTACGAACTCGAAGACCAGATCGCCGGTCTCGAAGCCAAGCACGACAAAAGCGGCGACGTCCTCGACACGCTGCGCGGGCTGCGCCGCGAATTGGCCGAGCTGAAGCGAAAGATCTTCAGCGAGCTGACGCCGTGGGAAACGGTCGAAGTCGCGCGGCATCCCGATCGCCCGATGACGTCGGATTATTTGAATCTCGTCTTCAGCGAGTTTGTCGAACTGCACGGGGATAAATCGTTTGGCGACGACCGCGCGATTCGCACCGGCTTCGCCAAGCTCGATCAATACAAAGTGCTGTTCGTCGGTCATCAAAAGGGCAAAACACTGGCCGAACGCCAGGCGTGCCACTTCGGCTGCGCTCATCCCGAAGGCTATCGCAAGGCGATGAGCAAGATGAAGCTCGCGGCCAAGTACAAGCTGCCGATCATCTGCTTCATCGACACACCCGGTGCGTATCCGGGCGTCGGCGCCGAAGAGCGCGGCCAATCGCAAGTCATCGCCGAGAGCATGTTCATGATGGCCCGGCTCGAAACGCCGATCATCTGCATCGTCATCGGGGAAGGGGGGTCCGGCGGGGCGCTCGGGATCGGCGTCGGCGATAAAATCGCCGTGCTGGAAAACGCGTACTACTCCGTCATCAGCCCCGAAGGCTGCGCCGGCATTCTCTGGAAAAGCCACACGTTCAAGGAGCAAGCGGCCGAGGCACTCAAGCTCACGAGCAAGCATCTGATCAAACTCGGCGTGATCGATGACATCATCGAAGAGCCCCTCGGCGGCGCGCATCGCGATCATCCGCAAATGGCGGCGCGGATGAAGCAGTACCTGGTCAAAGCGATCCGCGAACTGCAGGCCAAGCCCAAGGATAAACTCCTCGACAGCCGCTACGAAAAGTTCCGCCGCATGGGCAAGTTCCTCGAAGGGGCTGAAGCAGCGGCAGCGCTGGAAGCCCCGGCGAAGAAGTCCGTGGCCGCGGCGGGATAGAGTAGCCAACTTGCTCTGCAAGTTGGAACACGTTTGACGACGAATCTCGCGTTGAGGCTCTACGAGTAGAAAATCTTCTTTACTGCCTCGCAGTCAACTCTCGCGCAATGCAACTTGCAGAGCAAGTTGCCTGCTCCTTGATGCAATACAACCGGTTCGTCGTTCGCAAAAAGATCTCGCCGTTGCTGACGGCCAGAGTGGCGTTGGTTCCCTCGTCGAGTTTGTTCTCAGCGAGAACCTCGAGCTTCTCGGCGTTCACGGCGAAGACGGTGGTTGTTCCTTGCTGGCTCGTGGCGTAGAGCCGGTCGCCGACTTTCACCAGCGACGTCCAGTATTTGCCGCCGCCGGGCAGACGCGTCTTCCAGTGGTCTTTGCCGGTAGCGAGATCGAAGCACTGTGCGATGCCGTTGTCGTTCACCAGATACAGATTCCCCGCGACGATCACGCCGGAGCCGATCCGCTGCGGGTTGCCTTTCTCGGTGAGCCAAAGCCGGTTTGTCGCGGTGATGTCGCCGCTGCCGCCGAGTTTGAGCCCAAGGGCAGGGCCTTGATAGCCGCCCATCGCGACAACGTAAGTCCCGTCGCTATGCGTGTCAGAGTAGGAGAGGCTGTCGAGACCTTCGCAGCGCCAGAGGACTTTGCCATCGCCCGGGTCGTAAGCAACAACCGCGCCCGGTTGATTGACGACGAGTTGAGCTTGGCCGGGGGTCTTGATCATGAGCGGCGTTGACCAAGAGCCGATCCATTTGCTGCGCGGCGTGGTGCCTTTGGGATTGTTGTCATCGGTGCCGTCGGGGTCTTCGACACTCCAAATCGTCTTGCCCGAGGCGAGTTCGAGGGCAAGAAGCGCGGCCCCTTTTCCAGGTCCGGCGTTGAGAAAGACACGGTCCTCGTGGATGACGGGTGACGAACCGTAGCCCCAGATGTGCTTGAAACTTCCCAGGTCGCGCCGCCAGAGTTCTTTGCCGTCGAGGGCGTAACAATACAACCCGGCTGAGCTGTGCCAGACGACGACTCGGCGGCCGTCGCTGGCGGGCGTCGAGCCGGCGTAGGGATTCGTGTTGTGCGTCGGCTCTGTGCCGGCAAAGTCGACGACTTGCTTCCATAGTTCCTTACCCGTCGCGCGGTCGTAGCACCACAGTCCGCGCTTCGCGCCTTTCTCCAGCGCCGCGGCGACGAGGACTTTATCTCCAACGACGATCGGACTCGAGTTGCCCGAGCCAGGAAGATCGATCCGCCAGGCGACGTGCTCCTTTTCGCTCCAAGTCAGCGGTGCTTTGGCCTCGGTCGTGGTCCCGTCGTGATTCGGGCCGCGGAAGCAAGGCCAATCGGCGGCCGACGCGAGTTGAGCGATCGCAGCGAGACTGGCGATCAGGCGAAGTCCGAAGAATAGCGAAAGTCTTGGGTTTGGGCGGCGCATGGCGATCCTGAGCCTTTCAGTGTTCAGAGAAACTTTTCCACCAGAGACGACGCGCGAGGCGCGCCGATTTTTCTCCCGAACTGACTTCCGGATTTTATCAGAATTTCGCACCGCTCTTCGATTTCGATTCTTCATCGCTTTGACGCAAGCGGTTGCGGCGCGGGTTCTCGCGCTGGCATTGTCGCGTGAACTGGGGGATTCGATTCTGGCGCGCTTTCAGAAATCGCATGAGACGTCGCCGCGCGTAGAACTAGGTCCAAGGAGTCAATGAATAGCCCAGAAGCGTCCTAATAGGCCAGGGCGGAAACCGCCCAAGAGACAGCCCTCGGCCCTTAACTGCAACGTCCGATAATCTATCTTATGTTATAATTCGCTGCTGTTTTCCGGCCAAATACGCGGTTTTCTGGGAATCCGAACGTCCGAGACGACGTTCCCCCCTGTTTCATGCATGGCCAGATTTCAAGACTGAAACGCCTCGTCGGAGCGTACTCTTGCCGCCCTCAAAAAGCGCCGGCCGTGGACGGTCCGGCGAAGCAGATTTGCTGCGCAAGCGAGAGAAAAATTTTACCGAATCCAAGCGCCGTTCGGCGGAACCTGCGCGCCCCAAACTGGCTCCCTTTGAGAAGGGGGCTGAGACGGGAAATATCCCGTTGGTTGGTAACCGAAGCCTTGGCCGCCATCTCGCGGCGGGTCGATCCCGGGCGGAGTCGGGCGAAACGATTGCGGATACGGGGACTGTTGCGGAATGATCGGCTGGGAGGATGGTGCCGAATTTGTCGGTTGCTCCCCTGCTCCGTGGTTGGATTCCGCGGACTCGGATGGCCGCTGCCGGAACTTTGTTACTGAAACGCCGGCTGCTACGGAGCTTTGCTCGGCGCGTTGTTCGGATTGTTCAACGCATCGTTCAGGCTATTGAGCACATCGCTTGGGTTATTAAGCCCATTGTTTGAACTTCTTGGAACATTGCCCAGGTTGTTCAACACATCCCCCAGATTGTTGAGGACATCGCTCGGGATGTTTGGAAGATTGGCATTGCCCGGATTGGTTGCCGGACCGCTAGGGTTTGGCTGATTGCCAGCGTTTCCCAAGTTTGTTTGCGGTGAATTTGGCGAGCCTGGGTTCACCCCGGCAGCGTTCGGAGAATCCGCGCTGTTGGAGGGCTGCAGGTTTTCTTCAAAGCGTTTGATGTAAGGATCGAGTACCTCTTGAAACTCCGGCGGCACGAGCGTGTCGGCTTTGCTGAGCAACACTGCCACATAGTGCCCCGAGCGAGTGCTGATCACTTCATCGCGGCGTGTCGGCACCAGCGTGACGACGAAGAACGTGATCAAGAGGCAAAAGATTATCCCCTTGAACAACCCAAACAGTGCGCCGAGTTGGCGGTCAAAGTCCTTGAGCTTGATTTTTTGGATGGTATCGGAAACGACTCGAAACGCCATCCAGATGATGATGCTGGTGACAATGTAGATCGAGAGCATCGCGGCGAAACGATTCCAGGGAGCGGTCTCGCCGAAGAGGCCGGAGTTGGTCAGCTCATCGCTCAAGTGATACGACGCAAAATAGCTGGCAACGAGCGCCGCCAGGGAAGCCAATTGCCAGGCGGCACCTTTGAACGCTCCCCAGAGCGTCGCTCCAGCAAGCACCGAGATCATCAATATGTCATAACTAGCCATTTTCGATTCCCGCAATTGATCGTGAAACACAAGGGGAAAAGCGGTGTTGCCAGCGTTAACTGGCGAAAACATCGCAGTGTAGTCGGGCAGGGGATTCCTCTGAAAGAGCGAAACCCCGGTTGCCTGAGCGGGAAAAGATGCTTGCAGAGGACAGATGGAGCGGGGCTGGGATTGGGGTGAAAGAGGAAGTGCTAGCGTCGTTTACTGAGACGCGTGAGCTAAGCAGCAAGCTAGCACGAAGCGTTTTTTGCTAGCTTGCCGCTTAGCCCACACATTTTGGACGATGCATGCTAGCAGCTTTGTATTCCCAACCCCGAACCCCTAATCCCAAACCCCGAGACAGCATCTGCTCTTGGTCCAACTCTTGCAAGTCGCTACAGTTTCGCGGTTTAACAGCGCGCAAGATGCGCGCGTAGGTTTCATTGGACACGGATGTCATCGCCATGGCTGATTTTCAAACGCACATCACGACCAGCACGGTACTCGGCATCGCGGGCGGCTTGGCGGCGCATGCGTTTTATGAAGTGCCGCTGCCGAGTTGCATTCTGGCGGGCGGATTGTGCAGTGTCGCGGGCATGCTGCCGGACCTGGACAGCGATTCGGGCGTGCCGCTGCGCGAGAGCGTCGCCTTTGCCGCGGCCATCATTCCGGTGATGCTGCTCGAGCGTTTTGCCAAGTGGGGCTTCGGGTTCGAGGCGACGATTCTGGTCAGCGCGATCTTGTACTTGGTCGTGCGGTTCGGGTTTGCCGAAGCCTTGAAAAATTACACCGTCCACCGCGGCATGTTCCACAGCATCCCGGCAGCGCTGATCGCGGCCGAGCTGACGTTTCTGATCTTTGACAATGAAAATGTCTCGCTACGGTTTCTCAACGCGGGCGCCGTTTTCACCGGCTTCATGTCGCACTTAATTCTCGACGAGCTTTGGAGCGTCGATGTGAATTGGGGCATGGTGCGCTTCAAGAACTCCTTCGGCAGCGCGCTGAAATTCTGGGGCGACAACGCCTGGGCCAACTTCACGACCTACGGCAAGCTGGTGCTGCTGACGATGCTCATGACGCGCGATCCAGCTTGGAACAATGTCGTCGAGCCGTGGATGACCGGCCGGCCGATTTTGAATCAGGACAAAGCTTGGCAGCAGCAATTGGCCAACTGGCGGCAAATGTACTTCCAAAAGCAGTACGGCGCGATTCCGCCGAACGCGGTGGATCACCCGCTGAACCCTTGGCATGCGCAGTCATTGCTCAACGGCGGCGGCTTGCCGTTTATGCAGCAACAACCGAATTACTATCCGCAACAGGCGATCGATCCGGCTCGGCCGTTCACCAGCGGCTCGGCTTACCAGGGAACGCCGGCGGACCACTCGGGCAATCTGATCTATTCGAATCAACAGCACTTCCAGCCGCAGGCGTACAACCCTGCCCTGCCCTTGACTGGCGGTTCACTTTCCAGCGGCTCGCCGGCACTGAACATGGCGCGGCTGCCGGACTATCAGCCTTATCAGTCGCATTCGCCGACGGCGTATCCCTACCAAGTCCCCGCGGCCACCTCGCCGTATCAGTTGAATACCGCGCCAACCTCGCCTTACCAGTCGACTACGCCATATCAATCGAACCCGTTGTCGCCGATCCGGCCGAGCCTGAACCCGCAGAACTGGCAACTGCCAACGCATCCGACAACCAATTCGCTGCAGTACCAGTCGTCCTCGCCCGTGACGAATCCGTGGGTCGCTCAAGATTGGAACGGCGGCACAAGTTTCACGCAGTTGGGCAGTGGGCTCGCGCCGAGCTATCAGAACAGCATGACCAACGTCGCGCATAGTTACGGCGGGTACGATTCCAGCTCGCGCTCAAGCAACGCGAATTCGTATCAGTCGCCGACATGGAATTCCTCGCCATACGGCAGCAGCGCGTTGCCGTATGGATCGGCTGCGCCCGCGAGTAGCAGCGGGCTGGAACGTTTTCCGTCGTTGCAGCGGTAGGCACTTGTAGCCCGTAGCGTTAGCGAGGGCGACAAGAACGCTCCTCTTCGAGTCGCCGCTAAACGGAATGAAATTTCTCAAAACAATTTTTTGCTATCCAACAAAATCGTCACCGGGCCGTCGTTGACGAGTTCGACTTGCATGTCGGTACGAAAACGCCCGGTCGCGACGGTGACGCCGAGTGCTGCGGCCTTCTCGGTGAAGACCTGATAGAGTTGCTCAGCCAGCTCCGGCGGCGCGGCGGCGGTGAACCCCGGACGGCGGCCTTTGCGGGCGTCGCCGAGGAGCGTGAACTGGCTCACCACGAGCAAGCCCCCCTGCTCTTCCAAGAGACTCCGGTTCATCTTCCCGGCCTCGTCGGAAAAGATCCGCAGCTCGCAAATCTTTTCGGCCAGGCTCGTCGCATCATCGGCCGAATCGCCCACGGCGACGCCGAGCAGCACGACAAGCCCACGCTCGATCTGCCCTACGAGCTCGCCGGCAACGGTGACACTGGCTCGGGTAACGCGTTGAACGACGGCGCGCATTGGGGAGGAGATTCGGGGCTGGAGATTCGGGATTGGGAATTTGTAGCCAAGGTCGTGAAACCGTGGACGCTTCGTCATTTTTCCGAGTGAGTCTGAAGTCTCACGACTTCAGCTACGGGACCTTGCGATCCCCTAGTCAATCGCGCCGCCAACCATCATATTGGTTTCCTTCCCGCAATACGATTACACATTCGTTTTTCTGCTATATCCCCGATGCTTACGCCGGTGCAACTGCTGCTGCTTTACTCGGGCCTGATTATCGCGGCGTCGTTGCTGGGCGGGTACGCGCCGCGGTGGATCAAGCTGACGCACTCGCGGATGCAGATCGCACTGAGTTTCGTCTCGGGAGTGCTATTGGGGATTGGCGTGCTGCACCTGATTCCGCACGCGTTCTTCTCGCTCAAGAGTATCGACAAAACGATGCTCCTCGTGCTGGCCGGGTTCATGGCGACGTTTTTCTTGCAGCGGATTTTTCATTTTCATACGCACGAGGTTTACGACCCCGAGGAAAAACCGGCCCCCTCCCCTGCCCTGCCGGTGATTCAGATCCACGAACACGAACATGCGGCGCATCCCGATCACGAGCACGGGCCACATTGCGATCATGGCCATGATCATCAGATGCCCAGCGGACGCTGGACCTGGATCGGAGTCTTCTTTGGGTTGACGATGCATTCGATTATCGACGGGCTGGCGCTCGGCGCTGCGGTGTATGCCGAAGTCGGCGAAGGTCACACCGCCATGCTCGCCGGGTTGGGCTACTTCCTAGCAGTTTTCCTGCACAAGCCGTTCGACTCGCTGTCGATCGTCAGCCTGATGCATCTTTCGGGTTGGTCAGCGCGGTCGATCGCGACGGTGAATCTGATTTACGCTCTGATTGCGCCGCTGGGCGTCGCGTTGTTTTACTTCGGCATCGGCAAAGGAGGCGCGGCGAGCGATCTATGGCTCGGCGGCACGATGGCGTTTGCCGCGGGAGCTTGCATCTGCATCGCCGCGAGCGATCTTCTGCCCGAGTTGCAATTCCATACGCACGACCGGCTCAAGCTCTCGGCGGCGTTGATCTTAGGACTGGGACTCGCATGGGGCTTGGTCTTTCTCGAGGCATCGGGGCATGATCATACGAGCGGCAAGGGACACGATCACTCGCACGACGGGCACAAGCACTAGAGTTGTCTTGGCGGCGGATCGTTCTGATAAGTCTTCCCCAGGGCATACCATTGTCGTTCACGATAAGCGACCACTGGTTCGTGTCCTAAAAGTTTCAGCGTTGCAGCAGCTGCTGCCGCAAAAACCGTCGAGCCAAAAGTATCGACTTCCAAACCTTCGATCCTGTAGATGAAGACTGGCTGCGAAGATTCTAAAGACTTGAGCACTTCGGCAATTCCTGCCTGACCTGCTTCCAGCCATACTTTGTAGATGTAATAGCGTTCTTTGGAATTGCCAGTATCGTAAACATGATCAGCCTGAGTCGTGACGGTGACGCGGGCAAAATTCATGTGGCCAGTCGAAGCTAAAATCCTAAAAGTTGCTTCCATGATTAGTCACTCAATCCCCGCTCTTTGCGAATCCTCGCGACTTCATCCATAATCCGCGCGATGTGATTCCCTTGTTCGTGAAGCTTCAACGCCTGGAAGTAGAACGCGACGACCATGATGCCAAGTCCGACGCAAGCCGAGACCAAATGCGGCATTGCCCATCGCGCGGCGCGCTCGACGTCGCCATCCACACTCCAATCCGAGGCTGCGCCGAAACCGGCGATGAACAGGACCGTGAGCATCCCCAGCAAGGCCCACGGAAAATTGCGACGCTTGTAGCTTTGGGCTTGTTCGGCGAAGTTGTGGTCGAGCGCATACGTTTCGCCGACCTCACGGCACCAACGGCTTGTGCCGACGAAATAGGTGATCGACATGCTGTTGACGAAGAGCACAAAGATTGCCACGCCAATCGCGAAGATCCGATGATTGCTCAAGGCCAAGACGCCCGCATCGCTGCGTTCTTTGAGTTCCAGATAGCGGGCTTCATCACCAGCATTCTTAGCAACGCGCGCTCGCTCAGCCACTTCCGGCACATCGCCGATGCGCAAGCCCAGGATCAACGTGATGGCCAAGAGCATGACGGCCACACTGGCCATCGTGATGAAGATTCGATACACGGATGTGTCACTGTAAGAAGGAGAGCGGCAATTCTGTTAGAATAGCTGCCAAGGAGAGAGTCTTCTAGCGGGCCGAGAACGCTCCCCTTCGGGTCGCCGCTAAACGGCGAACGACTAGCACTGATTGTTGCTAGAAAAGCCTTTTCAAATAACTGACAACGAAATATGTCATTACACGACGCAGTGTTTCGCGAGACGGCTCGGCGGCATCTGCATCGCCGCGACCCCGAGTTTCGCGGCCTGATTCGCACTGTCGGGACGTTCGATCTGGTGCCGCAGAAACGCCGCAGCCCGTTCGAGTCGCTGGCCCGTGCGATCGCGCATCAGCAACTCAACGGCACGGCGGCGAACACGATTCTTGGCCGCTTCTGTGCCCTTTCGCCGGAAGAAAAATTCCCGTCGCCGGAGAAGATTCTGGCCCTCGATCCGAAATTGATTCGCGGCGTGGGGTTCTCGGAGAACAAAGTCAAAGCCTTGCGCGATCTGGCCGAGAAGACGATCGCCGGCATTGTGCCGACAACGCGCAAGCTCAACACGCTTACTGACGATGAGATCATCGAGCGACTCACGCAAGTCCGCGGCATTGGCCGCTGGACCGTCGAGATGCTATTGATCTTTCAACTCGGCCGGCCCGATGTCTTGCCCGTCGATGATTTCGGCGTGCGCAATGGGCTGCGGCTGCTCCAAGGCAAGCCCGACATGATGACGCCGAAGCTGTTGCACGCTTACGGCGAACGCTGGGCACCGCATCGCTCGGCTGCGGCATGGTATTTATGGCGCGCGACCGAGGTGTTGAAGAGTAATGGCAATTCGAGATAACAGAATTTGACACCGACTTGAAATCTTCGACAATGATCTCTGCCTTGCGCAAAAATCTTCGAGCGATGGAAATAAACGATGCGGGTTGTCTTTGACACTTCGGTTTTGGTTGCCGCAGCGAGATCACGCAATGGCGCAAGCTATGCACTCGTTAAAAGCATTCCTTCGGATTTCTTTGAAGCCACGATTTCATACAGCTTGTATTGTGAGTGGCAGGATGTCTTAACGCGGCCCGAACACACCCCTCCCGGGATGACGGCTGAGGATTCGCTCGCATTTCTACGATACCTTGCTAGCCAAATGGTACACCAAGAGATTTACTTCAATTGGCGACCGTTTCTGCCTGACCCTAACGATGATATGATATTGGAATTGGCGTTTGCTGCGAATTGCCTTTACATCGTTACGCACAATGTTCGTGACTTTCGCGGCAGCGAAAAGCTAGGAATCACTGCCGTGACACCATGTGATTTTTTAGGACTCCTCGTTTAGATTGAAACCCATGCAAAAACTGACCATCGAATTGCCTGATTCCTTGCAGCGGAGCATCGCGGCGCTTGCCGAACAAGAGGGATATTCCATCGAGCAATTCTTGGCAAGCGCAGCTGCCGAGAAACTCTCGGCAATACGCACAGTAGAATATCTTCGCCAGGAAGCGGCACGCGGCGACCGCCAGGATTTTCTGCGATTCCTGGACGCAGTGCCCGCGCGTGAGCCAGAAGAAACAGACCATTTGCCGTAAAGTAAATTTCCCAAGTGAATTCTGGCGCGCGACCGACGTTTTGAAGCTGACGAAGAAAGTATGATCAAAAAAAAGCCACGGGGGAAATCCCCTTGGCTTTGTGTTTATCGTACGCAGCTTGCATAGCCAAGGAGTTTACCTCCTTGGATCAGTTCGTGAGTTGCCGCTTACTTCTTCCCGTTGAAAAATCCCTTGGCATTCGTCGTCTGCGGCTGCGCGGCCGGCGGCGGCGTCACAGCCGTCGCCGCGGGTTCCTTCGCGCGAATTCGCTTTTGCAGGTCGTTCTCCAACTCCGTGATGTGAATCCCGCGGTGGGCGACCTTGCCGTTCTCATCAACGAGAATCATCGTAGGCAGGTTCATGATCCCCATCTCGCTCGCCAGGCGGCAATCGAGTCCGCCCGGTTCGTGGAGTTGGGCCCAAGGCAAACGATTCTTGGTCAGGTAGTCCGTTGCTGTCGCGGCTTGCTCGTCGAGGTTCACGCCGATGAGCTCAAAGCCGGCGCGGTTGTACTTGCTGTGCAGTTCCTTGAGTTGGGCGATGTCGACCTTGGCCGGTTCGCACCAGGTCGCCCAGTAATGAATCAACACCACACGGCCGCGATAGGCGGTTAGGTTGACATTGGTCCCGCTGCCGATCGCCTTGCCGCTGAGCTGCATGATCTGGCCGAAGCTGTCGAGCCGGGTCATCGCGCCGTTAGCTTTTTTGGCGAGCGTCGATTGCGGGAAGTTGGTGACGATCTTTTGATACCAAGCCTTGGCCTTGGCATCTTGGCCGGCGAATTCTTCGGAGCTGCCAAGTTGCAATAGCGCCTCAGCCGAGTCGGGGCTCGTGGGGTAATCGGCAACAAACTTTTCGAGCTTGGCGAGCCACTCGGTCTGAATCTCGATAAATTTCGCATTCGGCGCTTGCATCGCCGCGGTGTAGTCGGCTTGCAGATATCGGTACATCACAAACGCCGCGGTATCGGCATCGTCTTTGTTCGCGGCGAGCTTTTCGGCCAGTGCCTTCAGACGCGCCATGCCATCGGGATATTGACCCGTTTGCACGCCGGCTGAAATCGCGTCAGCCAACTGCTTGTTCCAGAGCGATTTTTCTTTCGCGTCGACGGTGTCAACAATCTCTTGCAGCTTGTCGGCGCGTTGCGCCGAAAGCCGGGCTTGTTCCGCCGGTGTTGCCGCTTTTTCCAGAGCCAGGTCGAGCTTCTGCGCTTCGTCGAGCAGCTTTTGCATCGCTTCCGGCGGCGCGTCGATGCCTCCGCCAATGCCCAATTGACGCTGCGGATTGTCAAAGAAGAATCCACCCGCGACATTCGCTTCGAGCAAAGGAGCGTCGATCACCCGCCATAGGTCGCCGACCTTGACCAGCGTGCCGACTTGCAACTGGCCGTTCTTGCCCGCACTGTCGATCATCGTCACGACGTTTTCATACGCGACGAGATCGCTCGTGCTCCCCGCCGTTCCGGCAGGAACGATGCCGGGTCGCGTGCCGCCGAAATCAACCCAGGTCGTTTTTTCTGTGACGAGTTGTTGCGTCTTGAGCAGGTTGTCGAACGCGGCTTTCGCTTTGCCAACTTTGGTCTTGAGCGCCGCGGCGCGTTCTTCGCCAAGGCCGAGCCCCGCCATTTCCGTTTCGCTCAGCAGCACGCGCTGAAAACGCGCCGCATCACGGGTCCGCATCGCGGCGACGATTTCGGAAGTAACCTCTTCGGGCGAGATCATCTTCCACGAGTCGATCGTGCCGTCTTGATTTGTGTCGAGGCCCCAGCGAATGCCGGCGGTATTCATCCAGCGCATCTGTTCGGCGCGGCCATCGTGGTTCTCGTCGATGTCGCGATAGACTTCGACGCCGTCCTTGTAATAGCACCAACGGTCGACGACCTGGTTCTTGTTGGTGTCGACGAACTCGCGCAGGATTTGACCATTAGCCGCGCGGACGATCCAGCCCGAGCGATCAGGGCGGGCTTCGATTTTGCAGTTCTCAGCATCGGCGGCCGAGGGCATGTCGATGTCGACATCGGCCTTTTGCGTCGGCATCAATCTCAGCGCGGCGGCGGCCGTCGGCGCGTTGGCTTGCGCGAGCAAGTTCGAGCCGGCCAGAAATTGCAGGCCCAGGGCCGAGGTGCCAAGCAACAAAGAACGACGCCAGCTAGCGGACAGTTTCCGGGCCATAAGCTGCGAGACTCCATCTCAAGAGAATATGCAATCCGTGCTAGCAGCGCTGCAAGCAAAGCGTTCCCACGATTCGTGCGACGGCATCGCGACACCGTCTCGGTTACTATCGGCCAGGACGAATCGGTTGCATGACTGGTTTTTTGAGTTTGCGGGCTAGGCAAAGCTGACGGACGGAATATCCAGTTTCCGTCTATGGAATGTATTGAAATCGCCAAGAATTTCATTTCGTGAAATAACGATACCTTGACGTAAGGATATGCCTTGAAATACCTTGCGCCGTTTTTGTCCGCGCAACGATTTGGCAATAATTTCAGGCGCTGCCAGCGAATGATAGATTGGAGCCAGGAAAGGCGCGGATTGGCCTCGCTTGCCGGTTTGCGTGGCACCGCCCTTGTTGTTTTTTCTTGGCTTCTCCACCTCCGCACGGAATCGTCGCCTTGTCGTTATCGCAAGCGGAATTTCAACGTTGGGTAATGGATCACGGACCTGTGCTGTATCGCATGGCCTATCGAATGATGGGCGATCGGCACGAGGCGGAGGATGTCGTACAGGAAGCGTTCCGTTCCGCGTGGAAGAGCCGGCGGCTGTTCGATCACGATCGAGGCGAGCGGGCTTGGCTGGCTTCGATCCTGCGACGGCGCGTTGTGGATCATTGGCGGCGCGGCGTGAATCAGCCGGTGATGGCGAATGAGAATTCGCCGGAACGGACGGTGGATGCGTTTGATCCCTTGGCGAATGACTTTACCGACGAGATGCAGCAGGCCCTCGGCAAGCTGCCGCCGGAATTGAAAGAGACGTTGCTGTTGGTGGTGGTCGGCGAGCTAACACATCAGGAAGCGGCCGACTTGTTAGAGGTTCCGCTCGGCACGGTGTTGTCGCGCGTGAGCCGAGCCCGCACAAGATTGCGTGAGTCCCTCATGAGCAAGATTGAACATTGATCCCTTAGCTGAAGTCGTAAGACTTCAGATGCTTCCTAGATCGACACTGCAACACTCCCAGGTCTCACGACCTGGGCTACGAAGAAACAGATGCCCCCCGAATTTGACAACCAGTGGCTCGACGAAGCGCTGCGGAACATTCCTGTTCCGGAGTCGGTCGCGGCGCGGTTGAACGAAATCGGGACTTGCTCGGACTGCGATCTCGACGCCGCGCTCCGCGGCAGTCCGCCGCGATCGATCTTACGCGATCGCTTGTTGGCAATTGGCACGCTGAGCGATCAAGACCTGGCCGACGAACTACGCAGTGTTCCCTTACCGGGTGACTTGCTGGCGCGCTGCCGTGATATTCCGCGCCGCGAACCGGTCACGGGTTTGCCGTTACTGCGGCAAGTCCGTTGGCTCGAATCACGGCCCTGGCTGCAGTATGCCTTGGCGGCGAGTTTGCTGTTGTTCCTTGGCGGTTGGGGCTTCACACAATTCGGAACCACGAATCAGCCGCAGCAACCCCTCGCTGCAACGAAGCCGCCGGAGATCAACATCTTGGTTCTCGATGGCCCCATCGACCCCGAGCAACTTCGGCCGATGCCCATCGTCACGCCTCCGGATCTTTTTCCTGCAAGACTTCCGGCCCCTGCGCCGAATTTGGCCATTGGTCCGATCAATTCGGCCGACCAGCCAATTCCCCATGCGTTATCGAATCAGCCAACAGGGCCGATTCACGACCGCGACATCTTCGGCACCAATCCCGGTTCGCAAACGCTACCGGATTTGGTCACTGTGAGTGAGCCCGAAGCGCGCGGACTGCGTCCGCCGAATGTGCGGGAGTTCGATTTGCTGTTCCTGCTGCGGCATGGCGTCCATCCGTTTGTTTCCCCGGCGGCTCATGCAGATTTAGCCAAGGTTCAAGTCCCGCTGGTCAATTCGACGGCTTCGTTCCAACGGGCTCTGGCAGTAATCAAATCCGTCGAGGCTCGCCAACCCGAGGCCACACGCGAGGATCTGCGTCCCGACGAGGTCCGTGTCGAAGAGTTCCTCGCGGCGATGGATTACGAATTTCCGCGTCCAGTAAGCAGCGCCTCGCCTGAATTGAGCCTCTCGACCGCCGCCGGCGTTTCGCCTTGGAGCGATCATGGGCTGGGGCTGATTCAGATCGGGGTCCAAGCCGGCAGCGTGGCTCGCGCGCCGCAATCGGCGGCGCATTTGCTGCTGGCCATTGACACGTCGGCCGCCATGGGACGGCCGGGTGCATGGAATTTGCTCTGTCGTGAACTGCGCGCCAATTTTGCCGACCTGCTTCCTGCCGATCGGGTGAGCATCCTGCTGATTGGCGAACGTCCGCGCATGCTGGGGCGCGAGCTTACCGCCGAACAAGCAATCGATCTCTTGCCAAAACTGGCCGCGACAACTCCGCGCGGCAACGCCAATCTTGCGGCGGCGCTGCCTGAGTTGGCGAGCGCGTTCAAGTCCGCTGCCGCAGATAGTGCAAATTCTAAAGGCGCGAATTCAAAAAGGCCGATACGAGCCGTGCTCCTGACGGCGGGAATGCTGCATCTGGATCAAGCACAATTGTCTCACTGGAGCGACGAGCTTCGGCCCTTGCTCGCCGACAACAAGGATGCACTAAACAAGAACTCGCTGGATGTGGTCGATCTCCGTCAAAACGAAGTTCTTGATCCGCTCCTCGCCGCGCTTGCCGGTTGGAGCCGCAAACCGGTTCAGCGGGCTAATCAGGATCATCAATTGGACCTCTTGCTGCGGGAAGTCCTCAGCGGGCAATCTCAAGTTGTCGCACACGACGTGAGTTTGCGGATCAATTTTGTTCCGCAAGCCGTCTCGCTTTACCGTTTGCTCGGCCACGAAGCCTCGGCTGTTTCGAATTTGATTCCGTTGGAATGGCAGACCGATCTTCGCTCCGACGAAACGGCCACGGCGCTCTTCGAGGTCGCCACGCGTCCGAACGGCCCTGACATTATTGCGCATGCCACGCTGGAATGGCGGGACAAGGCGGGAAAACTGCACACCAAGAAGCAGCCGATTTCGCGCTTGCAATTCGCCCCGTCATTCGCCGAAGCGCCGCGTTCCCTGCAACTCGCGGCCTTGGCGGCGGAAACCGCCGAGGTTCTGCGCGGCTCGTATTTTGCCCCCGTACCCAGCCACGATTTGGGCCAAGTACGGGCGATCGGCCAGCGCCTGCCGCAACGGACCCGCGCAACTTTGTCATATCGCCAGCTTGAGCAATTTTGGGAATCCAACGTCAAGCCGGCGCGGCTGTGATACTGGCAAGCGCAAGCTTGCTGGAGCGGTCTCGCTCCCTGCTGCACACTTTGGGCGAATGTCAAACGGTACGCGCGGATTTTTGACCAACTTTCCGCAAACTGATGCGCCGCGATGTCAAATTGGTTTGCAACTCGCGACGGCAAGTTATAATTGAACGAATGATCGCCTCGCCTAAACGGAGACTGAATTTTGTCCTATAGAAATGCAAAATTTACCTCCAGGTGATATAGTTCTTTTTTGGACTGTTGGTCACGGGGCAAGGTGATTGTTGGCGGTTAACATTCAAGTTTGGGATACGGCCGTGGGGAGACGGGCGAATCTAGACTGTTGAATGTCGTTTCGAACAGGAATTCGGACGAGACGATTTTATTTTCTCAGACTGGATATCCTCTTCCACGCGGCCGCATCGGCTTGGCATTCGACCATTCGACTGCTGTAATAACTTACTGTCAGCGGTCACTCGCGCCGCTTTACTTTCGTGTGTTGTGTTCCGAGTTTAGCTGGCTCCCCAGGCCGACTCTTGTGGTTGATCCAACGTGACCTCTTTTGACGAAAATACGATGCAACAGCGCTGGGCTTCCCCTCGATCGACTTATGGGCCGCTGTGGCTGGTCATGATGGTCGCCGTGAGTCTCTTGGCTCAGCAGACCAATGCTGAGGAGCCAAGTTCCAAGTTTCTCGAGAAGCTCAAGCAATCCAACTACTACGATGTGGCGGCGATCTACATCGAGCAACTGCAAAAGAACCCGAGTCTCAGTGCCGACGAAAAGATGGCACTAAACTACGAACAGGGAGATATCCTTGGTAAACAAGGGCTTAGTACCCGCGATCCCAACCAGCGCGATGAGATTCTTGCCAAGGCGCAAGCCAAGCTGAGCGAGTTCCTCAAAGCGGCCCCCAAACATAAAAATGCTTCGGATGCGTTGTTGAGCTTGGCGCGAATGTCGTTTACTCGCGGCCAAGTGCTTCGCAAGATCAGCGAGAAATTGCCTCCCGATAAGCGCGAAGAGCAAATGGGCGGCGCCCGTGCTCAATTTGCCGAAGCGAAAAAGTATCTCGAAGAATCCGAGAAGCAAGCGGTCGAGTACTTGACGCCGCTGAACGCCAAGCTCAAGAAACAAGAAACGCTCACTACAGAAGAAGAAGACATCAAAGCCAAATTTTTTCCCGCCCTGCTCGAAGTCAGGTATTTGCTAGGCGAAGTGCTTTATGAAAACGCGCTGACCTACGCTCCCAAAGCCAAGGAATACAAAGACAACCTTACCGCGTCGAACAAAGAATTTAGCGAAGCCTATGACAAGTACGCTAAAGAAGGCCTAAAACAACGCTTGGGCGTCGGCTTCAAGGCCCGCACTAATCAGGCGCGCAATTTGATCTTGCTGGGGAATTATCGCGATGCCAAGGGTTACGCCTGGGATGTTTTTACCACAGAGGATATCCCGGCGAGCATATTCAAACCGGCCCAACGGATCGCTTTCGAAGCGATGCTGCTCGAAGGGAAGTTCGAGGAGTCCATCAAGGAAGTCGAAGCGGGGATGAAAGATTTGCCGCGCATTTCTACGCCGCTCGATGCCGAGATTTTCTATTTTGCCGCGGCCATTGCGGAAAAAGCCTCGGCCGTCGTCAAAACTCCCGCCGACAAGAACCGGATCAAAGCCCTCGCGATCAAATACACGCGCGATCTGCTGCGGTTCAAGATGGGCTTCGAGTTTTATGCGGAGACGCGCGAACTTGCCAAACGTCTGGAAATTAAAAACGCCTCGTCCGGCTCGCAAACATACGCCGAATTGAATCTAGAAGCCAAACAAGTCTACGGTCAATACAGCGAGTCCTACGACAAATGGCAGAACTTCCAGGGTCCGGATGATGAGCGGAAGGAACTTCTCGAACAGCGCGACGCCATGCATGAAGCGACGTTCGACGCGATCACGAGCGCCTTGGCCGCCGCACCGCGCTCGGCTCTCCCAGATGATTTGGCGTTCTTTCGCTATTTTCTCGGCACCTATCACTCCCAGAAGAAGCAATACCCCGAAGCGATTGTGTTTGGCGAAGCGACCGCACTCGGCGGCGCGAATAACCGTTTTGCGCTCAAAGCCGCGAGCTTAACGCTGCGCTCGCTCCAGTTGGCCCGCCGAGAATTGCTCGATCTAAAAAAGAGCGGCAAACCCGTCACCGACAGCGAACTCAATAGCCTGGGTCAGCATCTGGCCCGCGCGGCGAATTACTTGATTGCAACCTGGAGCAACACGCCTGAAGCCGACGGCGCGCGGTCGATCTTGGCCCAGTCGGAATTGGAAGATGGCCGCTTCGACGAAGCAGCCAAAGTCATCGCCAAGATGGACCCCAAAGGGTCGGCCCAAGCCCCGGCGTTAATGTCGCTTGGGTCCACCGCCGCCCAGAAGTATTACAACGGCATGTATGGCCGCGACAAATCCGAAGACACCGAGAAAGCCGCGCAAGTCTATAAGCCCTACGTCACCAGCGCCCTCAAACCCGCGCTGCTTAGTATGCTCGAACAAAAAACAGGGCTCGATTCGCGCGGAGTGCTGGGAGCCTATTTCTTTCTCTTGATCAAATTGCGCGAGGATATCAGCGATCCGGATGTTCTCAAATTAATCGACCATCCGACGAATGGCATTCTAGCCAAACTAAAAGCCAACTCGGCAGATATTCCGGACGAAATCAAGTTCAGTTTGGCGCAAATCATGTTCCAGGCGTTTCTGCTCAACGGCAAAGCCGAATCGGCAATCGCCATGGTTGATCAGTTGGAAGCCCAAGCGGACAAAAACATGGACGCCGAGCTCAAGAAAAAGGTCAACGCCATCATCATCGGCGCGGGCAGAGAACTCGAAAAGCAAATCAGGGATGTCCGCGAGAAGGATCCGGCCAAGGCGGCGAAACTTGCCGGGACATTTGCCGGCTTGCTCGACAAACTCACGGAAAAAGCGGCCTCGCTCGATTTCGCCAATCTCTACGCGATCTCCGAATCGTATGTCAACCTGGCGGAAACCGATCCCACGCGCAAGGCCGATCTCCTGAAAAAAGCCGAGGGCATCTACAGCGCGATCATCCAACGAGACGCAAAAGAACCCGATTTCGTGAAATCGGACAACAGCTTGCAAATCATCAAGGTGAAGCAAATTGGAGTCATCCGAGCGCGCGGCGACTACAAGGATGCTTACGCCAAGCTTATAGAAATGCTTAAACCCAAGCCAGCAGTGTTGGCCGCTCAGATCGAAGCGGCCCAAGTGCTCCAGCAATGGGCCAACTCGGAACCAGCTGGTTCCAAGGCGCGTTTTGATTTATTAGGTAAAGCGCTTGTTGGCGAATACGACGAAACCAAGACGGATCTTCAAGTGATCTGGGGCTGGCGCAAAATCCGCTCGGTCCTCGAAGCACAAAAGGATTTTGCCACGAATACGAACCTCCGCAACATGTACTTTGACACAAGCTTGAACTATGCCCAAGTTCGCTACCAGATTGCCCTGGAATCGAAAGTCGCTAACAACAAAGACAAAGGCTTGAACACGGTCAAATCCATCATTCAAAACACTTACGACAAAGACGCGAATTTAGGCAATCCTACGATGAAAGCCGAATACGAAAAGCTGCTGAAAACCGTCCAGTCGGCCTTGAAACAGCCCCCCAACGGTTTCCAGGAATTCATCGACAATCAAAAGAAGAACGAAGCCACGACTCCCGTCTCGGCCGCTACGGGGCAATAGGACGGCACAGCTTTTTTGTTTGCCCGATTTCGCTCACTTACTGATAGAACACTTCTCATCCCAGGTTTCGTTATGTTTCGTTGGATTCCTGCCATCTTGCTGGTGACTTGTGTCATTTGGTCGAACTTCAGCACCGCCGACGAGGTGACGCTCCGTTTTCCTCGTCCCGCCAAAGATGCCAAGGACAAAAAAGGCGAAATCTCGAAGATCAAAGGCCGCGTCGACGCCGAAAAATCCACGGCGAGCAAAGTCCTGCTTGCGATCGGCAGAGAAGAAGACCCCATTGAAGTGACCAACATCGAGTCGATCAGCTACGACCGCGAACCAACCGAGTTCAATACGATCCGCAATGCGATTGCCAATGGCAACTACAACGAAGCCGCGACCGAAGTCCAGCGCTTGGCGGCTGCGATCGAAGCGGGTAACACACCGGCGATCGGCGGAGATTTGGCCAAGCAGGATTTCGACTACTGGATGGTGTACTTGCCGGCCATGCAAGCCATCGAAGGGAGCGCCAAGATTGATCTGGCCGCGGCGGCCAACAAGCTCAAGGATTTCTTGAGCAAGAATCCCACGCATTATCGCTTTTATGAAGGGACCGAAGCCCTGGGATTGCTGATGCAATTGGTGGCTCCTGGCGATCCGTTCGCCAGTTCAAAGGATTATTTTACGGTACTCTTCAACAATAAAGAGTTGCCGGAGTTGCAATTCCGCGGCAAATTGTTAATGGCTCGGGCACTGTTGAAAAACAACAACTTCCAACAAGCACAGCCGGGCCTGGTTCAAATGGTTGCCGAGGCAAAACCAACGAACCGTATGATGGCCAGCCAGATTGCTCAAGCCAAGATTGCTTTGGCTCAAGCCACGGCCATGGCAGGCAAGCCGGATGATGCGATCAAGATGCTGCAGGCGGTCATCGATGAAACACCCAGCAACGATTATGAAGCACATGCCCGAGCGAATATCGCCTTGGGAAACATCTTGCTTCAAAAACAAAACAAAATCGAAGCGCTCCTGGCTTTTTTGAAGGTTGACTTGGTATTTTTCCAATATCCGGAGCAACGAGCCGAGGCACTGGCTCGCTTGGCGAAGCTTTGGATGGAAATCCCGGACGCCAAAGCGGACCGCGCCAACGATGCCCGGGAACGACTCCAAACGCTGTATCCTTTCGCAGGTGTCAAATAACCGGAAAATCTGGCGTTTTATGCGGGGTTCCGCCCAGTCGCGGCGGAACTTTCTGAAATTTACGCCACATTGCTATAAGAAGTTCCGGGGCTGAATTACAATACAGAGACTCATCGACAAAACGCCCCTGTGTGGCAAGAATCCTTGCCATTTCGGGGCAACTTGGGGCGATTTTGGGATTATTCCCGCCGCGCCAACCGAATCCCTTTTCAGCCGACCCTGTACAAGAACCCACGCTCGTCGTTATTCCTTCGGAGAAAGTCATGCTGTCCGCGTTGTTTGGAAAGATGGTCCGCAGTTCGAGAGCCGTGCTGTGCGGGTTCGCCCTGTTTCTGGTTTTCTCCAGCAGTGTCGCGACGGTGATGGTCGTCACCAGTCCTGCGGCCATGGCCGAGGATGAAAAATCGGCCAACCCGAACGCGGATAAGTCGGCTCTCGAATTTTTCTTCGAAGCCATGGGTTGGACGTATTCGATTAGCTTCGGTCTCCTCTCGTTCTTTTTTGTGGCCATGCTGGTGATGAACTTTATGGCGATTCGCCGCGAAGCGATGATGCCTTCGCTCTTGGTGCAGGGTTTTGAAGCGCAACTCAACGAGAAACAGTACCAAGGCGCGTTTGAAATGGCGAAGGCCGATCAATCCTTCTTGGGCAAAGTGCTGGCTGCGGGGATGTCCAAGCTGAGCGGCGGTTACGGCGAAGCCAGCGCTGCAATGCAGGAAACGGGCGACTATGAAAATATGATCATGGAACACCGCCTCAGCTATATCGCGCTGGTTGGTTCGATCGCGCCGATGCTCGGCTTGCTTGGGACAGTTCACGGCATGGTCGAGGCATTCGCCAAGATTGCCTCGATGGATCAGCCCCCGCCGCCAAATGAACTGGCCAAGGGCGTTATGACAGCGTTGATCACGACGCTGGTCGGTCTCGTGATGGCAATTCCGGCCGTCATGATTTACGCGTTCTTGAAAAATCGGCTGCAATCGATCGGCTCGGAAATGGGAACAACCATCGGGAATCTGATGGGCCGGTTCTCAAATCTGCCTACCAAAAAGTAAGCCGCTGCGGACATCTTCTGCCGTAGGAGTTTTTTTGCTGCCGTTTTTCAGGATGCTGTGCGATGAAAGTGAAGAAGTCCAATTCGATGCCGTCGGCCGAAACTGACATGACACCGATGATCGACATGACCTTTCAATTGATCACGTTCTTTATGTTCGTGATGAAAGTCAGCGATATCGAGGCCGATGCCAAGATCAAGCTTCCCGGCAGCCAAATCGCCAAACCTCCCGAAGGAAAACCGGGGCAGCTTTATATCCTTCAGATTGCCGCGAACAACAAAATTCTGCACAATGGCCAAGACATTGATGTGGAGCGCTTCGACAAGATGTTGCGGTTCGAAATCGACACCATGAAAAAGCTGGGAAAAGATCCCAGGGAAACCATCGTGCTCGTGCGGGCGGATGGGCTTGCGGATACAGGCTATGTTCAGCGCGTGATCCAGGTCTGTCAAAAGAACGGGTTGGTCAATTACAGTTTGCGGGCCGTCGTCCGCGGCAAGACGTAGCGGCGCGCATCCCGCTCCCCAGAAAAAGACTCACGCCATTAACGCCTTTTTTATACATCGTCCGAGATTGGCCCGATGAAAGTCAAACGCGCTCCCAGCAACGATAAAGTCGATCTCAACATGACGCCGATGATCGACATCGTGTTCCAGTTGCTGACGTTCTTCTTGTTCTCGATCAAGCCAATCGATACCGAGGGGAGCTTCAACATCAAAATGCCGACTCCGGCGAAACAAGCCAATCCGGAGGAAGACCCAGCCTTTCCCAAAGTCTTACGAATGAAAGCCGATCAGAACGGCTGGCTGGCTTCCGTCAAGTTTGACAAAGGAGACGAAATCAAGGTTAGCCCACCCGTTTTTACCGATGGCATGAAACACAGTGATAAAGTCAAGGAAATCAACAACGAAAGCGTCAGGAATGCCTTTGGCTCGATTCATCAAAAAGTCAAAGGGATGTTCGGTACCGGCGGCCCGCCGGGCGGAGCTGCTGCCACAGAAGTCGAGTTGGATTGCGATTCCCATCTGAAATACAACTACGTCATCCAAGCGATTACCGCCGTGAGTGGAGAAAGACAGTCGAATGGCAATATCACCCCGCTGATCGAAAAGATCAAGTTCAAACCAAAACTTAGCCCTGCCGCCAAATAAGCTTGAATGGCGATAAAAGCATTGCAACCCTCGGCCCGCACCGAGGGTTCTTTGTTTGATGGCTAGGCATATCCCGTGAACGACTTCATCTTCGTACGACTCTGACGAATCATTTTTTGCACACTCAGCAGACTACTGATGTCCTGATCGTCGGGGCCGGCGTCATCGGGTTGTCGCTGGCGTGGGAGCTTTCGCGCCGCGGGCTCCGCGTGGCGATTCTCGAACGCGGTGAAGCCGGCCGCGAAGCTTCGTGGGCAGGGGCGGGCATGATACCCGCGCGCTTCAGCGAACCTCCTGGAACTGATCCCGCGGCACCATTGCAGGAACTGCTCGCGCTGAGCCGCGAACTTCATCCCCGCTGGTCGGCCGAATTGCATGAACTGACGGGCTGCGACAACGAATACCGCCGTTGCGGGGCCTGGTATTTGGCCGCGAACGCCGCGGAAACGGCCGATCTGCAAGCTCAGTGCAATTCCTGGCTAGCAGCCGGAACCAGCGCCGTATGGAACACGCGTGCGGAACTTCCGCCGCTGCTTGGAACCGCTTGGCAAGCGGGGTTTTTCGCGGCCGACGAAGCTCAAATCCGCAATCCGCGCCATCTGCGCGCGTTGTACGCAGCCGCCATTGCCGGCGGTGTCCGCATTGAAACTCATACCGAACCACGCTCGATCGTTCGCCAAGGGGAGCGCTCGATCGAGGTTCGCACCGACGCCGGAAGCTGGTCCGCGGCGCAGCTTTGTCTGTGCGGCGGAGCCTGGAGTGCGGACCTAGGACGAATGCTCTCGGCCAAGGTTCCCGTCCGGCCGGTGCGCGGGCAGATGCTGCTCCTCGATTCACCCGTCACGATTCCCTCGATCATCAATCACGGCCCGCGGTATATCGTTCCCCGCCGCGATGGAATGACGCTCGTCGGCTCGACCGAAGAAGACGCCGGGTTTGTCAAAGAAACGACCGCCGCGGAACTAACGGCGTTGCGAGAATTCGCCAACCAAGTGATCCCCGGTTTCGCTGCGGCCGAAACGCGGCAAGCTTGGTCCGGCCTCCGGCCCGCGAGTACCCGCCCTTGGCTGGGCCGCTTGCCCGATTGGGAAAATGCCTGGATCGCGGCGGGGCATTACCGGCATGGGCTGGCGCTTTCCCCGGGCACGGCGGTAATGATGGCGGGGTTGCTTTGCGGCAAGCCCCAACCGCTCGACGCCGCTTGGTTCAAACTTCCAAGCTAGTTCCAAACACCCATTCGCTTGCGGCTTAGCAGCGTTCTACTCCCCCTGCGTGACCTTGACTTTGTAGCTGCCGCTGGGGTCGTTGCCGTTGGAGCTGGGAGCGACTTGCAGATAGAGCCGGCCGTTGTCGCTGGGCCGCGCGACTTTGTAGCGCCCGCCCACGATGAACATCGTGCCATTCGCGCCGATTTTTCCCAGCAGCGCGCCATTCGAAACGCGGAGCGTCGTGCCATTCGGATTGCGGTAGCTCATCTCGTTGTTGGGAAAGCCGGTCGGCCCACAGAGCATCTGGCCTGGGTTTTGCGGCAGCAGATCGACCTGGCCGCTGGCTTCGATCAGCAGACTGTTTTCGGTTTCCACATCGAAGCCGGTGTCCATCCACGCGGTGCGATTGATCTTGCCGTACTGCGACGCATCGATCGTTAATTCGCTATTGTCCTCGCGGGAGATGCTGCGGGCATTGCGAATCTCGTGCAGCGCCAGCTTCGCCGGGCCAAATATTTTGGACTTGATCTGCAACTCCGTCAGTTCGATCTTGCCACGCGCGGTGAACTCGTCGGTCACGATCAAGTCGCTGGTCTTGCGCTGAAACTTTTCTTCGGGCAGCGACGACTGCAAGCTCTCGAGCATCCGCTTGGCCCGGCTGCTGATCTCTTTATCGGCATCCTTCATGGCCGTGCGAATCGCCGGCAGAGCCAACTCTTGATGCGCGAGGATTTTTTTCTCGGCTGCATCGCGCACGTTGAAGGCATCGCTGCCGAGGTCGCGCATTGCTTGCACAATCTGTTCTTCCAAGCCCTTGGGATAGCGGAGGCCAACTTCCAACCGTCGGATCTCGTTGGTCGGAATGTTCAAGGTTCCGTACTTGGTCACCATCGTGATCACCGGCTCGGTGATCTCGATTTTCATCTGGCTGTCGTCGATCAACTTGGTCGAGAATTGCAGCGGTTCGTTGGACTTGTTGACCGGCACGGAAGTCTTGTCAGACTTCGCAGCAGGCAAAGCTTTTTTAGCTGCTTCGGCTGGCTTGGCAGGAACTTCCGCCGGCGGAGCACCAAAAGGATCCGCAGGCAACGGCAACACGTTGCCCGGCTGAGCCTGAACCTGGACAATTCGCAAGCAACAACAGCCCACGAACAAGGCAAACAACACGCGTGGCCGCAACATCAGAAGCTCCCCTTAGACACTAGTGAATTTGACGATTCGTCAAATCGTATTGTAGCTAGCCGTGCATCGAGCGTGAACAATGTTCCGCCGAATTTGCCCGAATCTCCGCGTTTTATGCCGCGGCTTTTTTCTTACCTGGCTGCTTGCCTGGCGGCTGATTCGCGGCTCCGGAAGCCTCGGGGGCATCCTCCGCCGGAACCTTGAGCTCGGCGCGGAGCCGTTGTATTTCCTTCTTCAATTCTTCCACCGTCGCCGCATGTTCGGGCAGTTTCGACACATCGCGCAGTTCCAGCGGGTCATTCTTGCGATCATACAGTTCCCAATAATCGACGTCCGGTTTGTAAAAATGGACGAGCTTGAAGCGCTCCGTCACGACGCCGTAATGCGGCCGGACATGATGCGGCCGCGGGTACTCGTAGTAATGATAGTAAAAGCTCTTACGCCAATCCGAAGGCGTTTCACCAGCGAGCACCGGCCGCAGGCTGCGGCCTTGCATCTCGTCGGGAATCTTCAGACCCGCCGCATCCAGCAACGTCTCGGGATAATCGAGCACACTGACCAGATCGTTGTTCACGCTGCCCGGCTTCGTCACGCCTGGCCAGCGCACCAGCAGCGGCGTGCGCAGGGATTCCTCGAAGATCCACCGCTTGTCGTACCAGCCATGCTCGCCGAGATAAAAGCCCTGGTCCGATGAATACACAACGATCGTATTCTCGGCTAGGCCCTTGTCGTCCAAATACTTGAGCACTCGCCCGACTGACTCATCGATGGCTTTGACGCAGCCAAGATAGTCGTGCATGTAACGATTGTAGCGCCAGCGGACGAGTTCCTTGCCCGTCAGGTTCGCCTGTTCGAACGCCGCATTGCGCGGTTCGTAGTATTTTTTCCATTCGGCTTGCTGTTCGGGATTCAAACTTCCCGGAACCACAAGCTTGGAATCGAGCTTGGAAAATGTTTTCTCGATCGACATTTGCTGATCGCGCACGGCAAGCCCGCGATTGGAATACTCGTCGAAGAGCGTCTCGGGTTCGGGATACTTGCGATCCGCGTCGTGGCCCAGATGGCGCAGCGCCGGCGACCATTCTCGATGCGGCGCTTTGTGCTGGCACATAAGCATGAACGGCTTGTTCGGATCGCGCTTGTCCAGCCACTCCAAGCTTTTGTCTGTGATCAAATCGGTGACGTAACCGGTGTTCTGCGTCCGCACACCATTCTTAGTAGTCGGCGGGTTGTAGTAGACCCCCTGCCCTGGCAAGATTTCCCAGTGATCAAACCCGGCGGGGTCACTCACAAGATGCCATTTGCCAATCACGGCAGTTTGATACCCTGCCCCTTGAAGCAGTTTCGGAAAGGTCACTTGCGAGCTATCAAAACGGCTGTTGCTGTTGTTGTAAAAGCCGTTCATGTGGCTGTACTTCCCGGTCTGAATCACGGCCCGCACGGGTCCGCAAATCGAATTCGGCACGAGACAGCGATTGAAGAGCATCCCTTCGCGCGCGATGCGATCGATGTTCGGTGTCTGGATCAACTTGCGCGGGTCGTTGTATGCGCTGATCGCCTGATAGGCGTGGTCATCGGAGAAGATAAAAACGATGTTCGGCTGCTTAGCCGCGGCTTCGGCAACAAGGCCGAAGACTACCAGCAATATCCAATAAATTCGCAGCATCGGAATAGCTCCTTGAGATGATTCGTGACGATCCGTCCCCAGGATCGACTCAATGATGATGTGAATCGCAGTTGCCATGATCATGCGCTGCCGCGGGGGTGGTCGTCAACTGGTGCAGTTTCCCCGGCATCCCGTTTCCCTGCTCCAACTGAATCGTCGCGTGCGAGATATGAAACCGCTCGTGCAATTCGGCATTGATCCGCTCCAGTAACGCATCGTCCAGCTTACCATCGGGCTTGGTTAGATGCACTGTCAGCGCGATCTCGGTCGTACTCATGCCCCAGACATGCAGATGATGCACGCTCGTGATACCGGGGATTGAGGCGAGATACGCTTCGACCGCGGCCGGATCGATCCCGCTCGGAACCGCATCGAGGGCCAGATTCAGCGACTCGCGAAACAGTCCCCACGTCGCGATCGCGATCACCACGGCGATGACCATGCTCGTTAGCGGATCGACCCAAGTCCAACCCGTCGCGCGGATCAGGAATCCCGCAATAACGACGCCGGCCGAGACCGCCGCGTCGGCGGCCATGTGGAGATACGCGCCGCGCACGTTCAAGTCATCCTTGCGGCCGGATATGAACAATAGCGCAGTCACCGTGTTCACAACAACGCCGGCGGCAGCCACGCCAATCACTGTCCATCCGGAGACCAGTTCCGGCGTGCCGAAGCGTTGCAGCGCCTCCCAAACAATCGCGCCGACGGCCAAGAGCAACAGCACCGCGTTGATGAGCGCCGCCAAGATCGACGACCGCCGCAACCCGTAGGTGCGGCGCAGCGAAGGCTCGCGCGCGGCGAGGTAACTCGCTCCCCACGCCAAGAGCAGTCCGATGACATCGCTGAGATTGTGCCCCGCATCGGCTAAGAGCGCGAGCGAATTGGCCCAGAAGCCAAACCCCGCTTCGAGCGCGACGAATGCCAGATTCAGCGAGACACCGATGCCAAAGGCGCGGTTGATGTTAAGCGGTCCGTGATCGTGAGCGTGAGCCATCGCTTGTCAAGGTAGCTGATTCGCAGCGTTCCTGCCAAGGCGTTGATCTATCTTTGCATCAGCAGTAAGGCGAGATAGGGCACGACCGTCAAAACAATCACCAGAATCTTGAAAGTGCCAAGCAAGCGATAATTTGCCTCATCAAATGCTTCGCGAGTGAGAGTAAACCACTTGCGCTGTTGGCGATACACAAAATCGGGCGCAAAACGAAATGCGACCGTCCAAAGCAGCAAGAATCCGACGTTCAGGATCAGGCACAATTGAAGAAATTGCTGTAGTTGACGCAGATCCATGGATTTCACTCCCCACAAAAAAGGACCGTTGAAAATCTAAAATTCCGGCGGGCCGTTCAATGCCTGGCATTTTTCCGGCTGCCCGGGGATGAAATCGACGACTTGCTTTTGCGCTTTCAGCTTTTGCTGCAACGCCGAAATCGCCACTTTATGCACGGGTATTTTTTCTTTCGCCGCTATCGCCGCGGCAACACCCGCCGCGTGGCCGCCGATCATCCAGACGCTTTCCAAACGATATGTGCAAAACGCGACGTGCGTGAAACTCGCCGCACCGGGGACGAGCAGATTGACGCACTTCTGGTCGTCGGGCAGCAGCGCACGGTACGGAATCTGATAGGCAAAGCCCATCCGCCAGATCCGGCCTTCGTTGAGGAACTCCGTGTCCGACACAGCGAGACGCTGGACGTGATGGCAGTCAATAAAGTGGCTGCTCATGCCGATGCTGTCGGGCTTGCGGCGTTCTTCTTGCACGTCCTTTTGCGTCACGATGTATTCGCCGCGCATCCGCCGCGCTTCGCGGACGTACAACTGATACGGGAGGTTGCCGTTGTCTGCAAATTCGTCCTTGTGCAGGCCGAGTGCCTTCATCTCGACGCGCACATTTTTCGGCACCGCTTCGTCATTGGCGAGAAATTGCAGCAGGCCCAGCGAGTAATCCCAGTGGTCCTGAAAAATCTCGGCACGCTTTTCGTAATCGGCGTCAGCCCAATCGGCCGAGGCCCCGAAGTAACCTAGCGAGAAGACAGCCGCTTGCTTGTTGTTGAGTTCGAACTTGCCGTTGCGGCGCGCGTAGAGATCGATCAGGTCCGCCAGTTTCACCGGCTTGTTCGTTTTCACTTGCGACGCGAGCCAATCAGCCAAGATCGCGTAGCGTTTTGGGTCGTAGTTCTTGGCCGGCGGGATCGGAACTTGCAGCCTCGGATCCTTGGCAACCGTCAAGCGAAAGTTATAGTTCATCGGCGCGCGGTGCGCGTTGCCTTCCTTGAACTCCTCGACGCGGCCGCTGATCCCGGGCAAAAGCTTGCCATTCGCGTCAACGGTTTTGGCTTTGCGCGTTGTCTTGTCAAAGCGGATGCCGGCGGCTTCTTCGCCGAAGTCGAGCTTCGACTCGCGGCCGATCGCGTAGTCGATCCCTTCGGTGCGCGCCATCAGATCGCCCTCGTAGCTGGCGTCGATGTAGACCGCGGCTTTGAGTTTCGTGCCGTCGGTCAACTCAATCCCGGTGATGCGCAGCCCATCGATGTCGGACTTGGCGACGCTCTCGCCGTAGCGCACTTCGACGCCGGCTTCCTTGAGCATCTCCAGATAAGCTTTTTCGGCGACGCTCGATTCGAAGTAGTACTCGGCCTTGTTCGTGCCGTAGATTTTGCCGAGTCGGCGATAGAACTCGTCAGCGAACCCGCCGATTGTCCATTTGAGCATGTGCTCGGACTCGGCCGTGTTGATGCCGCTCGTGCTCAAGCCGCCGACGTGCTTCGTCGGCTCGACTAAGAGGACGCTCGCCCCTTCGCGCGCGGCCATGATCGCCGCGGCAATCCCGCACGGCACGCCGCCGTAGACGATGACGTCGTAGGGATTTTTAGATGGATTTCCCTCGGGATTACTCTGCGCGTTCACGCGAGACAATGCGGAAATCGAAATCAATCCAGCGGAATGAAGAAACGTTCGTCTTTGCATGAAGTAATCCAAAATGACGAAATCAAAAATAGCTCACCTGAAATTCGCTGCCTCTTCCAGGGAATGCATTTCCAGTGTCGAAGGAAGCTGCATAAGCTGTCCTCTATTCAAGGCTGCGCTTTTCTGCCCGAGCTATTGATGCGTTTTGCCAATTGCGTTGTCTCTTCTTCAGTATAGTTTCCCGAAATCACAAGTTGACCGCCTGTGATTTCGCTACGCACTGTCGGCGCAATAATAACTTGGCCATCAACGATCAAAGCGATGCGCCGATCCAAATACTTTCGCGAGACTTCGGCCATTTTCTTGCTAGCTTCGTCGGTTAACTTGATCGCAACTTGAAAATCTCCCGATTGCGGATTCGGTTCTGCAGCGGCTCTTTCGATCGGTGTCGCGGGCAACAATGAATCCTTGCTTAGATATATTTTTTCTTCTTTGATTTCTTTGTTGCGAGATTCCTTGTAAATGAATTCTTGAGAATCGGCCGTTTTTTCTTCCAGGACAAGCCGAAACTCGACTCCCTTTAGCTCCGGGGCATCCGCGGCGAATGCGGTTTGCGTTAGCAGCAGGAATAGGATTAGCATTCGCATGACAGGTTCCTTCATTGGGGGGTAGCGATCTCCAAGATTTCAACCGTTATTGTAATCCAACCGGCGGCTGCTTGGCTTGCAGGAGTTGCTGCATTTTTTGCTGGGCCAGCACCGCATCCAGCAGCACCTTGAGCACTATCGCGATAACACTCCCGATCACGATCGGTTTCGCGTAGCGATGCGTTGCCGACTCAGCGGGTTGTTCGAGCCAGCCTTGGAGGATCTGACCAGTGCCGTTTGTGCCAGGAGTTGCTGAAGTTGGCGTGCCATGCTTTTCAAGCGAAGCGGCATTCACGGCGAAATCATCTGCGAAAACCGGCTGGGCTTGGAATTTTGCCAGTTGAAGTTGCCCGATCATCAAGGTACTTGAAGTGCCGGGCTGGAGGACACTAACTGCGCCATCGCCAGCTATGTATATCTCTGTCCAATCACCGGGAACAGTCAACATTGGTTCGATCAACCACTCTTGGCCGTTGTGATTCAAGCAAAGTTGGCCATTAGGATTGACGGTCAGCTTGCCCCTGCGCGTGTAATAGACTTCTTTTTCAAATTCCTTCGTGACTTGCAGATACCCCTGCCCCATGACGGCGATGTCCCACGTCTCGCGCGTCTCGACAAGCGTCCGAAAACGCGCAGGTGATTGGTACAGCACCGCCCCGCCCACGCAACCGAACAGCAACAGAAAAAGTTTTAGGTCGATGAATCGCATTGGTTTCGTCCTTGAAATCTACAACACTCAGGTATCCCGCGTATTCCTCGCTGCATCCGACAGCGGTCCAAACCACACCGGCAGCGGCACGACACGCAGCTGCGCGATGAAGATCAGCACGCCGATCAAGATCACGAGAATCGGCAATTCCATGTCGATCGACAGCCGCTCGGTTTGGCGCAGGACCGAGAGCATACTCCCGACGAGAAAGAACGGCCCGATCACCACACTCAGTTTATCGACCCCGCCGCTGAGGATAAACGTCAACACCCCAATGACACCGAGACCCAGCGTCCAAATCCAATTGATCCCCGGCGCATAACCCCACGCCGTGAGGAGCCAACCGACGCCCACGGTGATGATGAGGATTGCCAAAACGAGCGGACCGCGGGCAGTAGTTGCAGGATTTTGCATGACATTTCTCATGAATGAGGAACAGATTGGGGCTTTCAGTTTTCTGAGTTGCCGTCCGCTCGATTCTCGTCACGTCTATTTTTCGCCTCCATTTTCGCTCGGCCAGCGTTAATTGCCATCACCATCAGGATGAACATGAATGCGACCACCGACAATCCGGCTGCGAGTTCTGTCATTCCCCGCGTGCCGGGATGCTGTTGATACTCCTGAAATGCCGTGATCCCCATTTTGATTGCGCCGCCTCCAAACAGGGCTGCCACAAGAAACCAAAACAATTTTCTGCATTGCACTTTCATGTGTCCCTTTTCCATAATGAATGGTCAGATTGTGCAATGTAGCGCGCGATCAATTCAACGGATCGGTTTGCCGCAATGGTCGCAGAACCGCGCGTCGGCGTCATTATCTTTTCCGCAGGAACCGCAACAATGCGGCTGCAAACTTTTGCCGCAATTCTTGCAGAATTTTGCCTCGGCGTCGTTCGCCGTTCCACAACCGCATTCTTTCTCGGCAGTTGTCGTTCCCTCTAGCCCTTCGCGAACAGAGCCGGCTAACATCCGAAAAGAATCTTTGGTTCCATGTGCCAGTTGATTAAACGTATCCCGGCCCACGGGTGTGATCTCGTTGGAGATGTAGCGGCTGATGCTGCCGAGGTAGGCGAACTTGCAAATCGCGCCGCCGATGCCCATCAGCGGCATCCCGACAAAACAGCACCAAAAGTAGCGCGGCATCCCAAAGCTGCCAAACGCCGAGAAGAAACTGATCATGCCAATAGCGGTGAAAATAACGCCCGTCAAGACGACCAACGGACCGATGACCCGCAGCGCCCCGCGCAGGGAATCGTGCTTGGGATCGTGATGCGAGGGAAAATCCATGCCATATCTCCCAGAAAGAGATTTTCTACCACACTCAATCATCGCTACAACAATCTACCGCTGCGAAAACGTACGGTCCAGTAATTTCTGGCCCCTCTCTTGTTCGTACGAAGATGTTGCAGACAAAAAAATATTCAGACCGCTAGTTTTATTTTCAGAACCCAGACGTTAAGCGTTCACTTCCAGAACCGTCACCGAAGCTGCTGGAAAGGTAATCGGCCGAGCGAGATCGACTTCGCGTTTTGCGAGTGTCATCGGATCGTCCTTGGCGCTCGTAATTTCGGCAAATGGGTCGGCCGCGGTGTATTCCCATGCCCTGCCCTGCTTGAGCTGGTGTCCTTCTACCACAAGACGACATTCTTGCGCTCGATTGGAACTGGTGTTGACGACGTGCAAGAAGAATTTCCCGTCGGTGCGGCTGGCGACGACATCGAGTTCCTTTGGCATCCCGGTGACGGCGACGCTTAGCTTGCCGGTGTGCTGGCTGTAGAGCGCGCTGACTTTTCCGACGGGCATCACATAAGCTTTGCCGCCGGGTGTCGGCAGCATGACGACGTTGCTTTGCCAACGCGTGCCGCAAAAATCGCCAAGGTTTGCGATTTTTAGCACGTCGCCGTGGCGCTGATGCAGGTTGAGGAACCGCGCATAAGCAACACCCACGGCCCAAGTCGAGTTCAAGTCGCAGCGATCGCGGCCTTGCATCGAAAAATGACTTTCGGTGAGGGCAAGCGGAAATTTATCGGTTTGCTTGCGAATTTCTTTGATCTTTTTCTCTTGGCGATCGACGGATGCCATCAAGACATCCCAAGTCACCGGCGGATTTTTGCGGAACGATGCATCATTGCAAGGCGGACCGGGATCGAAGAGATGATGAAACGCAACCATGTCGATCAAGTCGCCGCATTCCTTGATCATGTCCGGGGCCCAGCCGCTATCGCCCCAGGCGATCGGTTTGATCGACGGATCGACTTTCCGCATCGCGCGGGCGAATTCGATCGTTTTCGCAATCGCCTCGGGCTTTTTGAAGCGCGTCGCGGCGAACGACGTTTCGTTGCCGAGTTGCCAATACTTGATCGGCAGCAGTTCGCGCTGGCCGTGGGCGAGGCGTTCCTTATTTTCCGGAGCATTGCAATACGCGACCCAATCGGCGGCTTCCTGCGCATCGCCCGCGCGCATTTCCCCGAGCGCGTTGGTGACCCAGGGGGCGTGGCCCTCGGCGGCGAAGTTCACACACATCAGCGGTTCGGCGCGGACTTGTTTGCAGAAGTCGACGAACTCGGCGGTACCGATTTGATTCGACTCAATCCCGCCCCACACAAGATTGTGCATCGGCTTGCGCTCGCCGCGCGGTCCGACGCCCTCGCGCCAGCGGTAGTACGAACTAAAAAGTCCGCCCCAGCGCATCATTGGCGGCGCCATGTCGCGCGTGACCTCGACAAGATCCGGCCGCCAGCGTTGTTTCAGATGATCCCACGATGCCTCGATCGACCCATCGGTCGTGCCCAACGGCTCCATGAACTGCGTATAGAGGTAGGGCGAGAGATCGTGTTGGGGCTGCGGCGAGATGGTAAGTGTTGACTCAGCAGATGCGGAATCTGCCGCGCGAAGACTTTTCGCGATAGTCGCTGTGACAATTGCTGCCGCCCCAGCGCGAAAAAACTCACGTCGTGTTGTAGCATTTGGATTCATGCGAGACTCTCAAACGAGAAGAACCAAAACCATTTCGCTCGAAAGTTCAGTCTAAATCAGGAACAGCAACACTTGGTTCGATCTGCAAATATTTTTTTTGACGATCACAGGCCAGCCAACGCGTCATGTTTTCTGCGGGCAGTATTTTTTCCCAATCAATCAATTCATACACTGACATCGAGGGCGGCAACAAAAGTTCCATTCGCCAACGTTCTTGCTGATCGCCGTGGCAAATCCAGGCAAATCCGATGATACGCGGCAGCGGATCATTGAAGAGAAAGCCCTCGCCACGAATTCCGTCACACCACAACGCGCTAAGTCCCGGTTCGCGCAAGCCACGAAATTCTCGACAGAGTCGAAACTCGAGCGCACTCCAGAATTCGTCTTCGGTCATCATGCCCCTCGTGGTTGATTTCTTTTATGGTGCGGCCAGTTATCGTACGCTTTTACGAATGGCCAGAATTGACCAGGCAATCCGATTTTCAGTGGATTGGCGGCGATATATTTGATCACGCGGTGCAAGATTTCTGTTTTCGAGACAAAGTTTACGTAACCACCGTGGGTCCAAAGCGGATGCTCGTTGCTATAGCTTGTAAATTTTTCGAGAAATTTTTGGCGTGTCTCGAATTGAATATCATCCAACATGTCCCAAGCATCATCGCGATGTTTACGAATCAGCATATGAACATGGTCTGGCATCACTGCACAGGCATAGCATGTGTAGCCGCGTTGTTGAATAATATTTCCAATCGACTCAGCGATGTGAGTAATCTGATGTGCATCGAAGCGGATCACTGGAAATTTAAGGTATTG
The DNA here is from genome assembly GCA_041736895.1 of Pirellulales bacterium. Lineage (GTDB taxonomy): Bacteria > Planctomycetota > Planctomycetia > Pirellulales > JALHPA01 > JANRLT01. Next base: position 1,251 of record JBGSSS010000047.1, on the reverse strand, counting down.
TTCCGTCACGCGATAAAACTCTTTTACAACCTTGGGTTTTGGCTGAACACGTTTTCTCCCAAAGTGCGGTTCTCCGAATTCCAAAAGTTCATTGCTAAACACATGCGTTGATGTGCTTCCGCGCGGATCGTTGGGAAGCCAGGTTCCGTAGTTCGTCCAAATGATGTGCGAAGCGATTGTCATGGCACGTCGCGGATTGTTCATCACATTTAATCCGAAGAGCTTTATGCACGCTTGCGTCATAGCGATGAAAAGAAAATCGCTATGACGCAAGCGTACGCGATGCTGTTGAGCAATGGAAGATTTTATTGACATAGTGCGCGCATAAAAAAACCCTCCCGGTCTGGCAACCGGGAGGGTTATCGAAAACAATTGGTCGTTGATTATTACATACAGGGACAATGATTCTTGCGAATCAGGGCCAAGTGTTGCTCTTCAGTAGCAGCAAAGGACTGTCTCCACAATTTTTGGTTGAGTCATGAGCAGTTTCGTTAGAAGCTGTGATTCCGAAGAATCAGGTTAACATGAACTCAATAAAAATCCTTAGAAAGGAGGTGATCCAGCCGCAGGTTCCCCTACGGCTACCTTGTTACGACTTAGTCCCAATCACGGAATTCATCTTAGACGCCTTGCTCCCTTGCGGGTTACGACAGCGTTGTCGGATGCCTCCCACTTTCGTGGCTTGACGGGCGGTGTGTACAAGGCTCAGGAACACATTCACCGCGGTATGCTGACCCGCGATTACTAGCGATTCCGGCTTCATGCAGGCGAGTTGCAGCCTGCAATCCGAACTGGGGCGGGATTTTTGGGTTTAGCTTGCTCTCACGAGTTTGCATCCCTTTGTGCCCGCCATTGTAGGACGTGTGCAGCCCTAGTCATAAAGGCCATGAGGACTTGACGTCATCCCCACCTTCCTCCGGTTTAACACCGGCAGTCTCCTTAGAGTCCCCGGCATGACCCGCTGGTAACTAAGGACAAGGGTTTCGCTCGTTAAGCGACTTAACGCGACATCTCACGACACGAGCTGACGACAGCCATGCAGCACCTGTGCAAGTTCCGTATTGCTACGGTCGCCGGCTTTCACCGACTTAGAAATGCATGTCAAGACTAGGATAAGGTTCTTCGCGTAGCCTCGAATTAAGCCACATCCTCCACCGCTTGTGTGAGCCCCCGTCAATTTCTTTGAGTTTCAGCCTTGCGACCATACTCCCCAGGCGGAGAACTTAACACTTTCGCTACGACTGAAAGACT
>JBGSSS010000199.1:0-7157 GCA_041736895.1 Pirellulales bacterium | reverse complement strand
CTCAAGCCCGGCCCGGCAATGCCGCCGGTCTTGCGCCCCGCGCCGCCGCCAATCCCGCCGTCGCTGCGCAACGAATGAGTGCGTTGCCGGTTTTCGCCACAAAGAAACACAGAAAACACAAAAAATACGAAGACAATTTTCGCCGCAAAGAAAACAAAAATAGCAAAGAAGGAAAGGCAAGAAAATTTGCGAGAGAGTCCCTGCTGATTTCGGTCCAGCAGCCAATCTGATAGGCAGAAGAATGAAGGCAGGAGAAAAATTCAAAAACATTCTTCTGCCTTCATTCTTTTGCCTGCATCTCTCGATCGTCAGACTTATGATGGAGTTGGAAACGGGATAGGCCCGAAGTCTTCATTTTTTGCGTTCTTTGCTTTTCTTGCGGCGTAAATTGCATTCGCATTTTCTTTCCTTTGCGGCGAGTGATCACACACGATGCCAGGGCTGCTAAAAAAGCTGTTCAACTTCCAGCGCACGCAGCGCTGTCCGAATTGTGACACGCCGATCGACGCAGAGGCCATCAATCTTCAAGAGGGCGTCGCGCTCTGCCCCGACTGCGGCCAACTCACGCGCCTGGCGGAGTTGAATCTCTGTGCCCGCGCCGAAACGGAAATTCTCGCTCAGCAGCCCTCGGGTGTGCAGATCGATTCGACGCCGCAGACACTGCGCATTTGGGTGACGCAGCGTTCGCTTGGAGGGTTTGTAGTAGCGGGACTCTTTGCGGCGTTTTGGAATGGCATCGTTGGCATTTTTGTGTTGCACGCGATCGCGGGGATTTGCTTCAATCTTTTTGGCCCTTTGCCCGATTGGTTTCCCGCGGCGGGGGCCAAGCACGGCGTCCCGATGATCAACGACGAACCGATGACCTGGGGACCGACGATGTTTCTCTGCCTCTTTCTCATTCCCTTTGTCGTCATCGGCTTGGGAATGGCGTTCGTCGCGTTGTTCAATTTGATAGGGAGCAGCGTGATCCAGCTCGAGGAGTCAGGCTCTTGGGTCGCGACGGGGATCTGGCGGCTGCGTTGGTGGAAACGTTTCGATCCGCGGCACGTCTCGGGCATCTTCTTTCAGCGTTCAAAAAGTGAAGATTCTCGCGGCAACACGATCGAAATTGTCGCGGATGACACGGTCGAATTTGGCACCTACCTCTCGAAGCAGCGTGCCGAATGGCTCTACGTGGTGCTAAAAAACCTGCTGCTACAACGGCCGATTCAGCATCCCATTCCCGAGATCATGCCGCTCGTGTGGCTGCAACGCCGCGCGTGATTGTTTTTTGCTAGCAAGTTGAAGTTGAAACTACGACAAATTGTGCCATTGTTGGACAAGTTGACGGACGGTACAAATCCGCACCTTCGATTTCGCCACCAACCGCACAAGGATGTGCCCCGCATGCCCGCGCCGAATGTCCACCGGCTTCTTCCGCACTCGCGCGTTTTAATTTTTCGGCTGAGTGCCATCGGCGATTGCGTGCATGGGTTGCCCGTCGCTTGCGCCTTGCGCGATTATGATCCGACACTCGAAATCGGCTGGGTCGTCGAAGGCCGCACGGCCGAAATTCTGCGCGGCCATCGCTCGATTGACAAGGTCGTCAACATCCCGCGCGGCTGGTACAAATCGTGGGCGACGATGACCGAAGCGCGGCAAGCGGTCCGCCAGTTCGAACCCGATGTGACGATTGATTTGCAAGGTCTGACCAAGAGCGCTGCGCTTGCCGCATGTTCCGGGGCGAAGACGCGCGTTGGGTTCTCGGGCACGGAAGGGCGCGAGCTCAGCGCCTGGTTCAACAACCTCAAGATGCCGGCGAGCGCGACGCACGTCGTGGACAAGAATTTGGAACTGCTGACACTGCTTGGCGTCGTGCCGCACGCGGCGCGGTTCGATCTGGTGATCGAAGCGGCACATACCGTGAAAATCCACAATTGGGCCGGGGAACAGCATTTATCGAAGGGCTATGTCGTCTTAAATCCCGGCGCCGGCTGGGCGAGCAAACGCTGGCCCGTCGAGCGTTTCTCGGCCGTGGCCCGAAAACTATTTGACCGTTGTGGGTTGCACAGCGTCGTGGCTTGGGCCCCGGGCGACGAAAAAACCTGGGCCGAGCAGATCGTGGCCGAATCGCTCGGCGCGGCGATCCTCGCGCCGCCGACGACGCTGCTCGAACTCACGGCCCTCTGTCGCGAGGCGAAACTTTTCATCAGCGGAGACACCGGCCCACTGCATTTGGCCGCCGCGGTCGATACGCCGTGCGTGGCATTGTTCGGCGCGAGCGACGCGCAGCGCAACGGGCCGTACGGGCATCAGCATCGTGCGCTGCAACCGGTCAAGCTCGAAGGGCCCTCACGCATGCGCCGCAACGCGGACAATGCGGCCGTCTCGGCGATCAGCGTGGATCATGTGGTCGGCGCGGCCTGTACGATTCTCGAAAAGCCAGCGCAAGACTATCGTCGCGCCGCGTAGGCCCGGCTGTGCCGGGCAAACGGAAGGCGTCGCCAGCAGATTTCATTCTTGCATGTCAACCGGCTTTGGTCTGCGAAGGTATTTTGTATTGGAGAATCTGCTCTTTGTGCGGCACAGCCGCACCTACGAAAATGCCTCATTCGCCCCGCTTCGCCATCTTCTCTTGCTCGACCGGGAACGAGCAAATAGAATCTGCCCCTCGTTGGTGATCGGGGACTGAGTTTTACGCGACAAAATGTCGATGATACTTAGCCCGGCGATCCTCTGAATTTCGGTGACTTTTTTCGCGAAGTGTGTTCCATGATCGACGTCCGCCAAATCACGTTCCTGCACGAAACCACCGTCAAGCTCTGGCATCAGCAGGAGATCGTCAACCCGTACCGCGATTTTCTCTATCAGGTTTGCGAGCAGCACAAGTTCAACTACCAACTCTGGCACGAAGAAGACATCGCCCGCAGCCGCGACGTGTCCGACGAGCAGATCGCCGGCGTCAAGCGTGCCATCGACAAATTCAACCAGCAGCGCAACGATTGGATCGAACGCCTGGACGATCATTTGAAGCGGATGCTCGACGACCGCAACATCCGCCCGTCGATCGGCGCGAAGCACAACTCGGAAACCCCGGGCAGCATCATCGACCGGCTGTCGATCTTGTCGCTGCGGCTGTACCACATGGACGAACAGCTCGACCGGACCGACGCGACGCCGGAACACCTGGCCAAGGTCCGCGACCGGCTGAGCATCTTGAACGCGCAGCACGAAGACCTGAGCAGTGCGCTCAGCGATTTGCTGGCAGACTTGGCTCACGGCCGCAAGCGGCTCAAGCTCTACCGCCAATTCAAAATGTACAACGACCCGAACATGAACCCGTACTTGTACAAGTCGGCGGAGCAGCCGATGATCTTGCGGGCAGCGTAGTTGGGCAATCGATTAGCCCCCCGTCAATGACGGGGGGAGCGGTGACATTCGACACAAACGGAAGGTTCCGGCGTTGCTGGAACCTTTCGTTTTTTTATGGATATTTGATAATCGCAGAGCCATAACCTAAAATATCCAGACAGGACAAATCTTGTAATCAAGGATCGAAAAATGACAGCCGCCGCACTTCGCAAGCAAATCAATCAAGTCGTCAAACGATTGCCCGATGATCGTTTGGATGCGCTTGCCAAGATCGTGATGTACTTGGATCAGCCGACCATTCTCGAACGCTTAGAAAAAAGCAAACGCGAATTCGCTCAAGGCAAGGGAACGAACTGGCGAAAAATACGCAAAGATGTTTGAGATTAATCTATCCGACGATGCCCTCGATACTTATGAAAGAGCTGAACTCGTCTTGGCGAAAAAGCTTGCTCGTTGTTTTAAGCAATTGGAAAACGATCCTGTTGCAAAAATCAAGAATATAAAACACCTATCCGGCAAATTCGCTGGCACGTTGCGGTATCGCGTTGGTGAATGGCGCGTAATTTATAGCATCGATTTTCAAGCCAAGAAAGTAGAAGTTCATTTGATCGCTCATCGTAAAGATGTTTACGAATAACTCTTAGGTGTCAGGTATGCCCCCTTATTGGCAGATGTTTCTTGAACAGCATCATTTGACTGGCAAGGAGTTTTCTATTCAAGTTAATAATGACTTGTCTGGCGTCGGTGCATCGATCGAGATTTTCGATGAGCAAGGAGTCCATGCTGAGCAGACGACGCTCTATCCTGGTATTGGTGTTTCAATAGCAGGTTATGTCCCCGTCGGCGGATGCACCATCGGGACGGGAGATCCTTATTTCATCAACACCCGCGATGGCGAGGGAGGGCCACTTTATCGAATTTACCACGACGAAGTTGTCGATGAGCATTATGACCCGGCTAGAGCGATTGCTGTTTTGTTGGAGGATTACAGGGATTTATTGAAATACGTTGACAACTAGCACGCATATCTTTCATCATTAGCAATGCCATTCAACTTAAAACAAGCCCGGGCCGCGATCCAGCGGCTCGCCAATCCGGCCAAGGCCAAATTCCAGCAAGGCTTCTTCAAAACCAGGGCAGGGGAGTACGCCGAGGGCGACATCTTTCTCGGACTCACTGTGCCACAGACGCGTGCGATTGCCAAGGATTGTCGCGGGTTGTCGCTCGACGATTTGGCGGTGCTGCTCTCGTCGAAATTTCACGAGGAGCGGTTGCTCGCGCTGCACGTTCTGGTGCACCAGTTCGAACGCGCGGACGACGCGGCGCAGAAAGCGATCTACGATTTTTATCTGGAACATCGCGCGGGGATCAACAACTGGGACCTGGTCGATACGTCGGCCCCGCGGATTGTCGGCGGGTACTTGCTCAAGGGGCCGCGCACGATCTTGCACAAGCTGGCCAAGAGCAAATCGCTCTGGGATCGTCGCATCGCGATCGTCGCGACGTGGTGGCTGATCCGCGCGCGGGATTACGACGATTGTTTGCAGCTCTGCGAAACGCTGATCAACGACAAGCACGACCTGATTCACAAAGCATGCGGCTGGATGCTCCGCGAAGTCGGGAAGAAGGATGTCGCAACGCTGAAGCGGTTCCTAGCGATCTACAAGGACAAGCTGCCGCGCACGGCGTTGCGGTATGCGATTGAACGGTTTGAGCCGGAGGAACGGAAGGCGTATTTGAGCCGTGAAAGCTGAGCCGGGGACGTAAGTCCCCGGCTGAACGGGAGTTGACCATGCTACTGAGACAGCATATTCAAGGGCTCGCTTGTGCGGCAGGCCATCCAGGCTTTCCGTTTAACATAAACGAGCCAAGCTTTTTGCTTTTTAGCAACACCGTTAAATCGCCATGCGTCCCATGCTCGCCAAGTCTTACATAGAGCGTTTCTAATTTCTCGAGCCGCACGATCGCCTGGAGCACTTCATCGCTCGCGTTTTCTACATTGAGAGTTAGCAATTCCAACGCAGGTGTTTGCCGAAGAATTTGGATCAGCAACTGGTCGGGTAAGTGCCATTTCTTGTTTTCGTAATTACCATGAAGACACAACTCTTTGAGCTTCGGCATGGATGGGACTCGCAAACCGTTGTCGACGCAGTCTTGCCAATCGGCTTCTATAGTCAACTTTTGCAATTTAGGCAAGGAGAGAATTCGTACGACCGCTGCACGGTCAAGACGCTTTTCCCAGAAGGATGAAATGCTCAATGCTTGCAGTTTGTTCAATTGATGATGTCGAAAGAATTCAAAGGCAGGAGGGCAAAGATGAAGCTCTCGCAGTGCCGGCAATTCTTCGATCCGAGATCCGGGGAGTAGCGACGTGTCATCCAGTGATAAACGTTCGAGCTTGGGAAGATTTCGAAGACGGAGTTCGATCGGGTCGCAATTGAAGGTATAGCCAAGATCTAAGATTTTGAGTTCAGGGCAATTCTCCAAACTGAGTGTTTTCGGCAGACTCTGGAGATGCAGTTTTTGGAACTTCAAATGTCCATTGAGTTGCAGCGGTGGGAATTCAATCGTATGGGCTGCGTTCAAAGTCAATGATTCTAGCTGAGATTGAATTGGCCATTTTTCAAAAGAGTAGACGTGAGAAGGTTCCAGGTGCATTTCTTTCAGTGGCATTTTGCCAAGAATTTGCATCCGTTCTTCATCAAGGTATGAAGACTCTAGAGTGAATCGTTCGAGCCGCGGCAATCGTCGAAGTTTGGCGAGTTGTTCTGTGGTGAAATTGTCGTACTTGAATTTGACAGCGTTCACACGTTCGCACTTGGCAGCATGTTCAAGAAAAAATTCTAATTGTTGGGGCTCACGGCCCCAGTGCATTAATTCGTAAGAGTTTTTCGTTACTCCTAGGCTTTCTCCGAATTCAGATATTCTTTCCTCAGACAAAACATAGACACCGTGATCGTAATTTTTTAAACGCTCGATCAACTCCGACTGTTCGCGCTCATGCCGCCAAGGAACGACGACAAAAGCGATCACAACGGCGCAAACCGTTGTTAACACCAACAGCGTCAGCAACGAATATTGCAACCGAAATCGCATGATCGCCCCCTAAATAAATCGTGTTCACAACAACGGCAACAACGTCTTCCCGAGCACCTCGTTCTGACTCCCCGAGCGGAACCCGGCGAGATCAATCGTCACGAACTTGAACCCGGCTTTGAGCGCTCGCTGCGTCAGTTCCTCGCGCAGCGTCGGGTCCAGCAAGCGGTCGAGGTCTTCGCGCGGGACTTCAACGCGGGCGAGGTCGCCCTCGTGGTAGCGGACGCGGACGATGCGGAAGTGGCACTCGCGGCGGAGCCATTGCTCGACGGCGTCGATCATCCGCAGGCGTTCCGGCGTGACGGCTTGGCCGTAGGCGACGCGCGAGCTGAGACATGGCGTCGCCGGTTTGTCCCAGAGCGGCAGGTTCCACTCCGCGGCCAACGCGCGGACCGTGGCCTTGTCGATGCCGCATTCGAGCAGCGGGCTGCGGACGCGGTGTTCACTCGCGGCTTGCATGCCGGGGCGATAGTCGCCGAGGTCGTCTTTGTTGGCCCCGTTCACGATCACTGCGAAGTCGGTTTGGGTGCGGACGCGTTCGAGTTGTTCGTAGAGTTCCGTCTTGCAGTGGTAGCAGCGGTCCGGCGCGTTTTGGATATAGCCGGGGCGAGCGAACTCTTGCGTCTCGAGCACGCGATGCGCGATGCCGATCTGCGCCGCGAGCGCGCGGGCTTCATCGAGTTCGCCGGCGGCGAGACTCGCGCTCGAAC
>JBGSSS010000194.1:0-7769 GCA_041736895.1 Pirellulales bacterium | reverse complement strand
ACCTGCTCACGCCACCAAGCTTCCTTCGCCGCATCCCGGGGCACTCGACGCTGGGACATGAATTCGCTCCGAGGATTCGTTGTGATAAAACAAATCCCAGCCTAACATGCCACACAAGATGCGGTTCACCGGACGCTTACGATTATCTTCATTTGCGAGTTCATTACCCCACCCCTTCTGCGCCAACTCATCAGATGCAATGGCAGGATCACGCGCCGTGCCAAGATGTTCAATAAAATGCAGTCGTCGGTCCACGATCGGCGGTTCCTGCCTGACGACTGGATTGAACATTCGTTACCGTGGCGCGAGTACCTGAAGCAGGTTATGTTCCACCTCCAAACGCCTGAGCACTACCGCAAATTCGCGAAATGCCTAGTCAAAGCATGCCTTCCTCCAGTGGAGCTAGGCGAGTTGCTTCTTGGCTCTACCCCACAATGGAAAGCTCTGCATCAGCTAACGGCGCTACCCGAGTTTGCACCTATTATTAAATCCCTTCAGCGCCTGCATGGCGTCCATTGCCCGCGCCCTCTCCAAGAGCGCATTTGGGGAACTCAGAAATATCCCTGGGTGACCCTGAGAGTCGAGAAAGAGTACATCCTGGGCAACGGTCAAGTACATTGGGCGGGCCAAGTTCAGGATCTGCAGCATCGGCGTTATTCCTTTGTCGTCGCGGCTGCCGAAGTAGCTCGCGGCGGCTTACTCAAGGCTGTCCGTCGCCACATTCGGACTCAGCAAAAGCAAGAGCCAGCATTCGAGAACCGAAACTGGCATTTCTGCGATCGGGAACTGACCCAACCCCACATTGAGGTCATTCGACACGCTGATCGACTGGGGTTTGTCACCACGCCAGAGCAATGGGTATTTCGCCTGCCACAGTACGGCGTGCGTCTCGGACAGATCGAACTAGGCCAGAAAGTCCCGCTGGTCTTGCCCGATTGTCCGGCGCAAGGACTTGAACCGCCACCTCCGCTTAGTAAAGACGTCCTCGAACCTCTCCGAGATCGCCCCATCAGCATTGAGCAGCGCAAACAAGTACTTGCGACGCTCATCGACGCACAGCGCAGGCGTATTGGGATTGCTGAAGTGGACCTCGCGAAAACCCAGCTGGACGGCCTTGGCCAGGAACTCCCGGTTCAAGTTCACGCACAGTTGCTCGCCCTCGCGCCGTGATTGGCTGAGGATCAGCTCGGTCGGCGGCGTCTGCGGATTGTCCTGGCCGCGAATGGCGACATGGCCATTCAGATCGAGTGTGACCGCGTGATGCTCTTCGCTGCGCCCGGGCAACGCGGGTAGCGCTTGGCGCAGGAATTGAGCATCCGGTTCAGCCATAACCAATTTCGTTGCCTGCTGGCTTAAACGTGGGATGATCGAATCGACTTGGGGAAACCGGCCCGTCTTGTCGATCCGCAAGCTGATCGCCCAGGGACCGAGCTTTAGCAGGAGCCAATCGTCAGTTTGGACCAACTGCGGCGTTCCCTCGCTGGCGAGTTCCTTGGCCCCGAGCACCTTGACGGCCGGTACCAACAAATCGTCGGGCCAAGGGAAGGCAAACCCGGCTTGCTGCAGGACATGCCGACCATCAGTGGCGTTGATCTCGCCCGATTTGCCGCGCAGTTGCAAGCAACCCAGGGCATATCGCGTCGATTCGTCATCGGCACACGTCACGGCATCGGCGAGGGCGGGCCAAAAGCCGGCCGGCATTATGGTCCATGCCGAACTGATGCTGGGCGTTGCTTCGCGCAACGTGCCGGGAAGCTTCTGTTCGGGAAAGATCTCAAAATTTTGCCGCTGGGGAATCCCGCGGTGCGACCACTGGGCCTGGATCAGCTTGTTGCCGTCCGGGGCCAAGGTCACGCTGTCGGGTTGCTTGGCTCCACATTCTTCGAGCAGGTCCCAGGCCAGCGGCCAGGAGACACGTTCGGGTGAAGTCTCGGGCCAAGCAAATTCCAGCCGCACATCGCGCGCGGCGGTGACGAGCTTGCTGCCGGTGGTGTCGCTTTGCAGGAATATCTGCGGCGCTTGCGGCTGATGGGATGGCTTGACGCCAGCACGGCGAGCGAGCGTTTTGAAGAGGTACAGGATCTGGCGTTTGATCGTAAGCATAAGTTTGTGGGAAAGAGGAAACAAAAAACGTCCACGGGCAACACACCCGCGGACGTGCGAAGTACAACGACAATCAAGCGACGAGCCGCAGAGGCTGAGCCGACCCCTGATCCCAGTCGTAGACCTGGGATTCGAGATCATCGTCGGGGTCATAAACCGAGAGCGGCGTCATCAACTGAAATCCCCGGCGGCGGATCGTGCGAAGATCTTCGCCCGTAGCACGGGCCAATTCGCGTTCCAAATCTTGCTGTGACATGAGAGTGCTCCTAGAAAAGCTGACCAACCCGCCATGGAAACAGGGCGGGCACCAACGAAAACAGCCGTGACCCCGGCGAAGGGACCACGGCTGACGAAAATGATTGGGGAAAATCCTTGCAACGACGATCACAGTCGTTATGTTAAAGACTGGTCAACGGGAACTGCCCCTCTCGTTGATCACGCCACCGCGAGCAATCGTGGTGGTTTTTTTATGGCTGCGTCGGATGCTCCAGCCAGTGACGTTGCAGCCATGCAACCTCGGCTTCCAGCGCCGCACTACGATGTGCAAACGGCCCGAGTAGCGGACCATCGACCGGCCCCAGATCGGCGATCCAGCGGCCCTGATCATCCGGCTCGACATGCGAGGCTCGGCGAATGCTCAGTTGACCTAGCTCGGCAAGGTTGATCGTCTCGTCATAGATGCAACTCGCTTGGCCCGTGGTATCGATGATGAGTTCCATGGCCCACCTACTTCGCACGGCGGAGAATATTCCGCCGCGGCCGATCGACGAGCAGACCATCCAGGACTGCTTGGACGCCCGAGAGTTGGCCAGTGATCTGCTGCCGCAGTGTCGTGTCATCACGCAGAGCTTGTGGCTCGACACCGCGAACTAAACGCTGCGTCCGATCCACGAGCTGATCGAGTTCAGCGTTCGAGCGGATATTCAGATGCCGGAACCGCGCGAAGAATTCTTGCAGATTCTCAACAGCACTATCGCGAAAGACCTTGGGCTTGCCGTCGTCGTTGCCACTGAGACGTTCCGTCAGGTGGCTTACGAGCTTGGCGAGCTCTTCGGTAAAAGCTTGCTCGGCAAGCTGAACCGCTTCATCGAAACGCGCCGCGACCCGTTGGGCTTCCTGCTGATAAAGTTGCGGCGACAGTTGCCGCAGATACTCGGGCGGCTCGACGCTGGGGAAGTCCCAAGCCACATCAAACAAGCCCTGCAAAGTCGCTGGGTAGTCAGCGGAGTTGAACAGGCTGCCCAGCCGAACCCGCGCGGATCGCTTGAGATCGTGGTAATGGTTCTCCAATTCATCAACGGCTTCAGCCAATTCAGATTTGAGTGTCGTCAGGTGCACCGTCAGCGTCTCGATGTCGTCTTGGCGAATCAGGCGAATACCCGGTTCGGGATATGGCAACGAGATGCCTTTCCAGTAGTTTATGATCCGCGAGCGTACAGCCGTCACATTCTTGAATGCCGGGTGCGACGTATCGAGCAGCTTCTTGCCGGCCGACAGGTATTCTCGTTCGGCTCCGAACGTGTCGGCGGCTTGGGACTTTTGTTCGTTGTTCAGCGTCTTGCGTACGCCAAGCCAAGTAAATGCCAGCCGGATCGCGGCCATCGTGGTGCGCAGACGTTGGCTGACATTCGAGGCAGTGTCCATGCTGGTTTCTGGGAGCAGTGTGTTCATTAGGAATTGGTCCTGGGAAATGAGTTCGAAGAATCCATGAAAAAACCACTACCCAGCAAATTGCTGAGAAGCGGTCTTGGTCGTGAAGAATTAGCTGCTGCTTGGCTACTTCGTTTCGACGTATCCCTTGCGGAGTTTTTCGGCGATGAGCTTTTCGGCGTGACGCTGGGTAGCCTCGTTGTCGGGGAAGTGCTTGCTTTGCGATTGGCCGGCCGTGTCAATTTTGCCAAACCGGACGGTGCAAATCAGGTGATCCGTGGTGATCTCCCAGAACTTGGCCGACTTGGGGTCGTTGAATTCAAAGGTGCGTGTCATGGTCTTGGTCGTGTTGGAAATGATGGTGGAACTGGCTTCTTGAGGATCTGGTTTGGACGCAGCTTTTTTGACGGTCTTTTTTGCTGAGCCTGCAACGGGTGAATTCGAAATGTCGGTTCGCATCCGGACGAACGAAGGGAACCGCGGAACGCCCCGATCTGACAGTTCTTGATACCGAAACGTGATCGTGCTGCCGACTGGCGGCGGATTGTTGCGCTGGGCATCGCTAAAGCCAGTGCCGACGGAGAACTGCGTCCCGTTGGGCAACTGCACGGCCAAGGCTCCGAGCCGCCCGCGATGGCGGCCTTCGCCAGCTAGATGCTCGAGAACCTGAGCTTCAGCATCGTGAAACGATTTGACCTTATATAAGCTGCTGGAGCGGCCCACTTCGTAGCGCGAGCCTGGTTCGCGCAGCATCAATCCTTCGCCGCCCAAGCCTTCGATCCGCGCCAGTTCCTGCCGCAGATGCTCTATGTCGCGGCATTGGTCTTGGGCTAGTCGTTGCACATGCTTGGCTCGACAGTCAGCGACGATGTCGGCGAGGGCCGCTTGCCGCTCTTCAAATGGCTGTGCTAAGGTTGGCGCATCGAAGATCAAGAACGAGATCTCGCGCCAGTGCTCGCTCTTGTCCTGTCGCCGCACGATGCTGACTGTACGTTGAAACGCTTTGCGATCCAGCCACAGCTCACCATCGAGCGGAGTGCTGGGCAAGCACTCGCAGAACCAATCCGGCGCATGATACAAATTGCCTTGCCGCGATAAGAACTGCTTGCCGTCCCAATAAGCCCGGACACCATCGAGCTTCTCGCTCATCCACCATCCGCTGAGGTCGTTTTCCAAGGTCCAGGTGTTGGCCAAGAGCAGCGGCGGTGCGGTGTTGGCATTGGCGGATGTTTCTGGGCGTGCTGGCAAGGCGCTGCCGAGCCGTTCCTGTTCGGCTTGTTCGCCGCGGTACTTGCGCAAGTGTTTGCAAGTCCGGCGTTCAATGCCAATGGATTGATTCCGCCATGCGGGGCAAGTGCAAGAATACACGCCGCCGGTATTTTTGAGGATGTAAGGCAAGCGGGCAGAGCCCTTGATTTCAACTGTTTCGCCATCGGGAATGTCAGTCATATGTGTGCTCCATGGATGGTGGATGTATTTTTTTGGGTTGCTTCTCCATGCGTATTTAGGTGGCGGATTAACGTCTGAAACGCGACGCTAGCAGGGATTGGGTTTGAAGTAGACTCGCTGGGAGGTTTCAATGTCGTTGCTTAACAAACACGGCGTTGGAATGGAGTTCCAGCGATGCACAATCAGCTTATGCAACGGAACGTCGGCTTCTAGCCGAGTATCATCAGCAAGGTCTTTCGGCAGGCGAGATTGGCCGCCGTCTCTTGCGGCACAAGTCCACAATCTGCCGCGAGCTAAAACGCAAGGCCAGGCCGATGGTTGTTGCGCTTAGGTGGCGCAACGTCGGCCAAGCCATCGAGCGGCACTTGAAGCCGTTGCCGGCTGGCCTGCGTCACACCTCGACGTTCGACAATGGCAAGGAGTTTTCCGATCACCACGCGTCGCCAAGGCCGCGGGCATTGATATCTATTTTTCGCGGCCGTATCATGCCTGGGAGCGGGGCCGCAACGAGAAGTTCAATGGACTCGTGCGGCGATTCTTCACAAGGGAACCGACTTTCGTCACGTCAGCCCGCAAGAAGTCGCCCAAGTCAACAACCTACTCAACGACCGTCCGCGAAAACGCTTCGGCTACAAAACACCCCGCGAAGTCCTCGCCCGATACCACCCGGTCGCGTTTGAGGTGTGAATCCGCCAGATCTAAGTGCGCACGCTCAACTCGGATGAACCAGAAATAAGTCGCATCGTATCCTTCGTACTCGCCAAGTTCCCGATCTCATTAATCCCGCCAGCACTTCGTCAACAAAATATGGTCACGCCCAGCAACACTTACGAATTTACCAATAACTGGCATCTGCAACACATCAACAATTGGAAAACCTGGCTCAAGCCGTTTGTGGGCCAGCCCATTCAGGCTCTGGAAATCGGCAGCTATGAGGGGCGCTCCGCGATCTGGTTGTGTGAACATGTATTACTCGCGGCGGGCTCTCAACTTACATGTGTCGATCCGTTTGGTTACGACTATCAACGAAGTACCGTGAATCAACCACACCCTAAGACAATGCCGCCTACGTTGTCGTTGATAGAGCAACGGTTCCTGAAGAACACGTTGCCCTTTCGTCAATCGGGGAAGTTGCATCATCTCCGCGCGAGTTCGCAAGAAGTCCTGCCGCAGATGACTGGCTTGAAGTCATTTGACATCATTTATATTGATGGCAGTCATCAGGCTTCCTGTGTCTTGCAGGACAGTGTGATCTGCTGGGGCGTGCTTAAAAATCAGGGCATAATGATTTGGGATGACTACCTTTGGAAGCACGACAATCGACAATCAAATCATGAACTTGGTAGGCCCAAACTGGCCATTGATGCGTTCTTGAGTTGTTTTGCCGAGCAATACGAAGTGCTGGGCAAGGGCGAGCAAATCTGTATTCGCAAGCATACATTCGAGCCAAAACCGAATGTTGTTTGATAATCGCGTCAGAGCTTTGGCGAATAACTCGGGTTCGTGGCCATGCTCAGCATGCTCCTGGTGCGCGAAGCAGAGATGACTCAGAAATAACTTCCGGATTTATAGCCCATAGCGTTAGCAAGGGAGTGACAAAGTTTTTGTCCCCCTCGCTGACGCCGGCTACACAAAAAAACCATTCGCCCGCAAATCGGGATGTTATTCTTACGTCGTTCCTTAGGCATTGCAACCGCCGGGCTGGATCGGTAAGCATCTTTAATTGCCATCTAAACTGAACCGGCACACTATCATTTAGATTCTAATAAAGCGCGCAAATAATCCAAAATTCTCTTGCAAGTTCGTAAGTTAGCGCTTTGAATGACGTCATCCCGAGAGGGGCATGATCTTTTCCGCATGTCTGTTTACACTTCTTTTTTGGGGGCAGCATGTCTCGGCATTCACGCCAGCGACATTCTTTGATTGAGCTCATCGCGCAGAGCTTTCGTGCCGTCTTTCGAACACTTAGTGATTGGCCGAAAGGCTCGGCAAACGCGCGAGCTTTGTTGATCGGCAAACAGCGATCTGGTTTTGAAGCGCTCGAACTCCGTTCGATGCTGGCGGCAGATGTCACAACTTTTCAACTTGACCAGTTCCTGCTTTCCGACGGCATCCTCAAAGTCAATGGCACCGAAGAGGCTGATGCCATTCAGGTGTCTCAATCGACCGGTACGCTAACTGTCACGCTCAACAAGAACGTGCAAAGTTATCCTCTCGCGGATGTCCGCCTGATCGAAATTCGTAGCGGCGCGGGTGACGATACAATTCTGGCAGGCAACAGCGTGACCGTCCCGCTCCACGTTTGGGCAGGGCTCGGTAATGATTATGTTGAAGGGAGCAGCGCCAGCGATTGGCTCTATGGTCAGGGCGGCAACGATGTCCTCGAAGCCCGCCGCGGCAACGATATTCTGCGTGCTGGCGACGGCGATGATATCCTAGAGGGTGAAGAGGGCAAGGATTCGCTCTACGGCGACGCCGGTAACGACCTACTCGACGGCGGGCTGCACGGCGATCGCCTCCGCGGCGGCGCGGGCGCGGATCAGCTCTTCGGCGGCGCTGGTTCCGAC
>JBGSSS010000189.1:0-15094 GCA_041736895.1 Pirellulales bacterium | reverse complement strand
AGCCCCAAGTCCAACGAATAGGGCCGCCAGTAGGGTGCGGCGAAAGGTGCGAAGCATGCTAAAAACTCCTGTAAGGAAAAGTTCGTGTAATTATCATAAACGGAATAAGCCCCCGTTGCAAGTTTTTTTAACCAGAAATTTCATGAAGCGGACTCCTTATTTTATTTTGCCGGAAATTCGGCGTTTTCATGACGATTATCCCGAGATATCAGAAGAGCTTCAGCCGCATGAAATTCTTGCTGCAAGGGTTTTAGCCAGTGGGGGGGTGCTTTTTATACTTAGCTATACTTAATTTTCGACTTCCCAAGTGTGCTTAATTAACTGGAATACTGCGAAGTTTCGACCGCATGTGATATTGTCATACCACCAAATGAGGGTTTTGCAAGTTCATGTGATTCTGATGAAAAAGAAACGGTCAGTTCCAGCGTAGCAACCTCGCGCGGATGGTTCGCTGCCGAGAGATAATTATTTGCCCCCCTCGGAGTTCAATATCGAGCCGACCATCGGTTCTAGCCAGTCACCGCGCCAATCATGCTTCATGCCGGGAAAGACACGGTAGCGGAAAGGTATATTGTGCTCTTGCAACAAGCTGCGGAGTTGTTTGACGCCAGCGTGTTTTTCATTGCTGCTAAATAGCGTGATCCGCGGGTC
Source organism: Pirellulales bacterium (assembly GCA_041736895.1). Taxonomy (GTDB): domain Bacteria; phylum Planctomycetota; class Planctomycetia; order Pirellulales; family JALHPA01; genus JANRLT01. Next base: position 14,443 of record JBGSSS010000189.1, on the reverse strand, counting down.
GGCGAGCGTAAAATGCGAAGCCAATTGTGGGATGAGCTTGCGCGGCGAGAGTTTTTCAAATTGCTCGAGTGTTCCGTAGCTGTTGACCAACCCCCAATCGTTAAAAATCTTGCCGCTGAATTGAAGCTCCGAATTGTCGTAAATGCCAATCGCCGCGAAATCCTCATGAAAACGCAGAAACAGACTCAACGCCCCGAGCGACGACTTGCTGAATCCGAGCAGATAACGGCCATCACCGCGCGCCTGGGTGGCATAATGCTCGTCGATAAAAGGGATCACGACTTCGCGCAAATAACCCTGCTGGCGAATCCAGGGTTTCCCTGGAGCTGCGCGTTCGGGCTGATCGCCTAGCCAAGGGTCGATGTCATAAGCGGGCGCGACGCAGATCAGTTGGTGCTTGTTGTGCAGATCCTGACGTTGCAATTCTTCCAGCGCGCAACCCCACGGCCCCTGCACGCCAACATTTACTGGCAAGGCATAGAGGACCTTGTAGCGTTTGTTGGGATCGTAGTCTTTGGGGAGCAAGACTTCGAGCTTCACCGGTCCAAGTTGATAGTCCGATTCGACCGTGTAGGCATGCGTCCCTGGTTTCGCGGGTTGCATATCCTCGCAAATCGTTACCCCCGCCGGCAAATCGGTGGTTTTGACGCGTTTGCTGGTCACAAAAGGCTTTTGCAGCGCCGGAGCTTGGGCGCGCACCTTGGCTGGCGTGCCGTTGTGGAACGTCACTTTGCCGTCGTTGTCCACGGCGGAGAAAAACGCTTGCCCGCCGGCTTCCACATACAAGATGCCCTCGCCCCAACGCGAATAGATCGGCCCGGCCAGTTCGATCTCGGACGACTCCGCCGGAACGGGGGTATGCTCTTTGGTGCGCTTGCTGGGAGCGTAGAGATATTTGCTGTGCTGCTTCCAATCGTGGCGCTTCCCGTTATGCCAGACCCCCAGATCGTTGGCTTGGTCGTTCCAATGGAAGCCGAGCCATTTTTTCTCCGCGCTGGCGGATTTGTATTGCACGACCCCCTGATCGAGTTTGGTGACATCGACTTGCGCGGCTAAAACCTGTTGTTTGAATTTCGCAAAGCTGCCATGCGATTCGGCTTCGCCTACTTCCACGGCAACGCCGCAAAATTTGCTTGCGTTGCCGGTCGCGGCTAGGACCATATGCCCCGGGAAATGCGGTTTCTTCTTGGGATCTTTCTCGGTGCTGATGCCTTGGGATTGATCTGCGGCGCGCTCGATCGGTCCCGTACCCAGCGGACGAAGGGCCATCCAAGTTTTTTCCGCTTCGAGAAACGTCACTCCTTGTTCCTGGCTGATTTTCACCGATTCCGGCAGTACCCAGCGCCAGGGCGCGGTTCCGTTTTTCACCAGCCAGATGGCCAAATTCCCATCCTGTGCCACTCGATTCGGGCCGGCGACCTTGCCTTTTTGGTACGCCGGCGAGCCGACATAATTCGGATCACTGCCGGGGACGCCTTGCAGCGCGACCGCACCACGCTGGGAGTCAGAAAATAATATTTTGAACCCATTGATGTCGCCGCCATCTTCGCTCGTGCCGCTCGACAGCGAGCCCATTTGGAACGTGTGGCCAAAATATTGAGTTTCCAACGCCTCGGGTTTCGCGGTGAGATCGCCGCTCGTGGTCGCAGAATAAGGAGGCTTCGCAGCGAGAATCTCCACCGGTTTCGGAAAATTCTTGCGCGCCAGATTCAGCACGGCGGGCGGAGGGCGATAGGCACTGGTGATCAGATGGACCTCGTCCGATTCCCATTCGTCGGTCTTCGGCGGGCAATCGCCAAAATGAACCCACAACATGTTGGCCGCGCTCCCGCCGAAGGGCTGCGCGTGATTGTAATCGCGTTTGGTCGGGCCATTGAACGCCCCGCAGTAATACTTCACGGCACCCGCGGCAAAGAACCAATCCAGGCAGGCCTTGGAGAGCAACCGAACCTCGTCGTCCTTGGCAAAGTCATAGAGATTGCAGAGCGGTCCCATCGAGTGCCCGTGATAGTTTTCGGAATCCCATTCACCAATGCCGACACGATAGAGAGCTTTGGCATACTTGCGGATTTCTTCTTTGTACTTGTCGGCGACTTCTTTGTTGCCGGCTTCTTCGGCAAACAGATAAACCGAACTGATTCGCATCAGGTACAGATTCTCGGTCGAGCGGACGTCAACCCAGCTATTCTTTTCGTTTGGCCCCCAGCCTTGGCCGGGTGACTTGAAAGTCGGATGCGGCCGTTTCATCGGATCGACGGAGGTCCAGCTTTTAGCCCCGCGCAGCATCCGTGCGCGATACTCGGGTTCCAGTAGGTCGCCGAAGTAGAAGTATTTTCGCGCCTGGTGCTTGATGGTGAAACCGGCGTAAAAATCGATGCCCTCGGTGACCTGGTGCCATTCTTTGGCCTGGGCATCTTCGAGTTGGAGTTCCTTGATCGCTTCGGTCCTGCCGGCAAGAATTTGGGCCATGAGATAGCCATAGGTGCGTTTCTCGTTTTCGAAATAGGTGTTGCCCGCGGCAACTTTGAGCTTCCCTTGGGCGGCGATGATCGAGCGCGCGCGTTCTTGAAACGCCGCCTCATCCTCGGGGGAAATAGGGTTTTTGAATGCTGCATCCAGCGGTTTGGCGCGATACAGCGCGCGCCCCTCGGCGTCCTTGCCCACCATATCCTCAAGTTTCCACTCGGCTCGGGCGGACAAACAACCCAACATCAAACAACAGATCAAGACAGAGCAACGAAGCATGGTTTCCGCGAATGCAAATGGAAGAAGAAAAACTAAGGGGGGCAACGCCGCAGCACCAATCGTTGGGAGGTGCCTAACTCAGCCTCGACGGCGAGAGGCATCAAAAAAACAGCCGTCCGTCAAGGATGGGCGGCGTTTGCTTCTTTCACATCCAGAGAGTCGTCTGCTGCCACAAGAATCCGCAATTCAGCGACCGTGTTCCTGCCCGCTTCGCAATAAATCGAGACCGTGTTCGGCTTAGACATATTCAGCACATCGGGGGCCGGCGTCCCAGGCGTTCCGCCTTTGAGGCCGCGAATCGATTTGTCGCCTTCATAGGCTATATCCGCACGGCCAAGCAAACGATCACTCCAGATCAGTTGATCGCCGCGGGCGATCACCGCGATGATCGGACGATCAAATTGCACTTCCCCTTTCACCGCTTTCTTGCGGCCGGCCGAATTGTAATGCAAGAGATACGAATTGACGCGCAAGCCCTCGGGCAACATGGCCACGTTCCGATCGTAGGCCGAACGTGTGCCTTTGATTGGCTGCTTGAAGGTCGCGGCGATGGGGCCAGGAAGAGTCACATTCTTGCGCTCAAGCAGCAACAGCATGTTGTCGTCGCTGGTAACTTTGGCGTGCTCTAAAGAAGCCGGCGGATTTGCTGTCCAACGGATATTTTGGCTCGTCCTCACAATCTCCGGAACCAGGTTCTCCGATTCAAATGTGTCATAAGCCGGGGAGATCCAAGCTTGCAGTTTGCCATTCGTATCGTAGCGGACAGCTTGGGTCATCAAGATGGGCTGCGGGGCCTTGGCGGCTCCATTTTTACGAACGTCTTGAGTTTCCACTTCGCCTTCGAAAACGTGAACCTCGGCGCCAAGTTTTGGCGTCACCTTGATGCCAAAGCGTGTTCCTTTATCAAGGACCGACACGACAGGTGTCTGCACGGTGTAACCAATTGCTTCATGCGGAACACGTGCGGTTAGTTGACCCGACTCGAGTCGGCTGGTCATGAGGTCGACCATTTTCCATTTCGCGGGACCCACGATTCGCAGATTCGCCCCCTGGGAACAGGCGATTTCCACATGACCAGAGAGCAACTCAAAGTCTTGGCCGGGAAGAATCTCACTGCCGACGGCCAGTGTTTGAGAAGTATGTTTCCACTCCGCATGATCGAAATTTTGAAAGTGCGCAATGACCTGGGGATTGCTTGAAGACCAATACCAGAGTCCTAACGCCAAGGACAGCGTAAAGCCGCAGCCGATGAACAGCCACGAAAAGAACCCCGATGACGGTAAGTAGACCCAGCGAGTTGGGGCTGACGTTCCGCCGGGACCGGCAGCGCCGATCCCCAGCGGATGCGCCGCAACAGGGGGGACGGTGAACGGGTCGGGCAGCGGTTCCGCGCTCGGCGCAGGTGCCGCTGCCACGGCGGTTACGGGGGGATTCATTCGCTGATACACCAAGTCAATGCGGGCAACTTGATTGTCCACATCCGCCCAATCCGTCAACGCGACCTCATCGAGGGCAACGAGCATCAACTGCCTAGCAAACGTTGAATCCGAGATCAAACGTGCTTCAATTTGCTGCAATTGTTCCGGAGACAATTCCCCATGAACATAGGCCAAAATCAAAGCCATATCCTGGGGGTTGTTCATGATCGTTCCTCGCTCGCAAGTTGCCGCTCGATGCAGGCATGCAACTGTTGACGCACTCGATAGAGCAGCGGCGCAATATAGCTGGCAGCGCGATTGAACATCTTGGCTAGCTCCGGAATGCTGGCGGGCGGGCTGGCATAGCGACGCATCAAGAGCGCTTTGGTTTCACTTGGAATCTTCTCCACACACTTCAGCAAGGCTTCGCGGCGCAAGTTGCTGGCATCCTGCTGGTCAACCCAGGCTGCCGCTTCTGCCAAACTCTCGAGTGTCTTGGGCTCAAGAATGCCGAGACGCGAAGAGTTCCGAAAATGCTTCAAAATACGCCGCCGGGCGATCTCCCGGGCCCAGCGGAGAAAGTCCGCATCTTGGGTCGGAGGATTTTCCGTTTTGATGACGGCGATTGCGACCATCTGCAGTAAATCGTCGGCGTCTGTCCGATTTCGCACACAGGCCAAAATATAGGCACGCAGGCGACTGCTATGACGCATCAGCAACGCGGCTATTTCGTTGCGGTCTGATTGTTCTGGAATGTCTGTCAAGTGGTTCAAATTTATGATTGAGGCATTTCCAACAAATCCTGCAGGCAGGATTTTCATGCAATACCAGCCCTTAAGAAACAGACCGTTGAGGGAACAATTATGTTCTGAATTCTTGAGAATTTGCCTTTTTCAACAGAATCATGGCAATTGTAACAGTTGCTTAAACTTTTTTGCTCATCCTCGTCTACACGCAGGCCTTTGGTTTTGGGAGTAGGCTGGCTTCAATCTAAGCCGGTCAAGTTGCCGGGTGAGTTGTAAGCATCAACGCACCTTTTTGTGGGGTCGTCTTGGAGTCGTCGGAGCTCGGTTGCCTGGAAAACGTGCGTTTGCCATTTGCGAAACACGGCCAGACCCACAGCAGTTACGGCGGATGACGACTTTTTGCATTCATTCTTTTGAATGACACTTTTCAAATTGGGGAGTTTAGATGAGTTGCCGAGTTTCGTCCTTGAAGCGTGCGTCTTTGGCTCGTTTGATAGCAGTCGCCTTTGGAGGAACAGCGCTCACGCTGGCCTCGATGTCGCCCAGTTGGGCGGCTGGCGAAACCTCGACCTGGAATAAGCTGACTGGCACGAATTCCTGGAATACGGATGCCAATTGGAACGCAGGCGCCGATCCGTTTCCCAATGAAGCCACGGATACTGCCGATATCACTGGTGCTTTTACCGGAAACCAAACAATCAATTTGTCCGCGGCAATTACCGTCGGCAATATCAACCTTGCCGATACAAACGGGGGAAACCAAACCCTGGCTCTCGCGAATGGCACCGGCGGGTCGTTGACTTTTGACAATACCGGAAACGGCGCGGCGCTGAGCTTGACGGCCGCGAATGCGGGAACGGGCACCAACACCGTCTCGGCCTCGATCACTTTGGCCGATTCGCTCGCGATCAGCAATCTCTCGACGGGAGCAGCTCAGCTCACGATCAGCGGCACGGTCAATACGGGTGCCGTTGGGAACGATCTCTCGGTCGACGTGGACGCCAGCCGGACGGTGTTGATGTCTGGTGTCATCTCCGGGGGGACCAACGCCGGCGATGTCGTATTCACCAAAACCGGCGCTGGCACACTGAGCTTGACTACCGCGACCAATACCTTCAAAGGCAATTTCTTGATCAATGGCGGCGCATTGTTAATCGATAACAATGCGCGCTTGGGTGATGCCGCGAATGGTCTCACTCTGAATGGCGGGACGCTCCAGAGCGGTGCATCGATTACACTCGGCTCAGGACGAGTCATTTCCATAGGTGCCGCTCATGGAACGATCAACCAAACAGCCGGCACGCTGACGCTAGGCACGGCGGGGCAATTGACCGGCAGCGGCAATCTCACCAAGCTCGGCGGCGGGACTGTCCAAATCAATGCGGCGAACATCGGTTTCACCGGCGACGTAACCATCGGCGCGGGGGTATTCGATATTCGTCACGCGGATGCGCTTGGCACTGGCGGAACCAAGGCCGACATTGCGCTCAACGCCGGAACGCTGAATCTGCGCGACAATGGCACTGGCAGCAACGGCACGATTACCTTTGGCCACAACCTCACGCTCGGCGGCACGGCAACGATCAGTGTTGATCGGATCGGCGGCAGCAACAACGGCAACACAATCGCCCTGGGAACACTCAAAGTCACGGGCGATTACAGCCTGACCGCCAACAACGCCAATAATTACGGGCTCCGGTTTACAGAACTTGATCTGGAAAATACGGCTCGCACCTTGACCAAAGCCGGCGGCGCGCTGCTCACCTTGAGCGCGATTAACAACGCCGTTACTGGAAATACGATCAACGTCACTGGCGGCGGGCTGCGCGTGCCGTTGGCTGCGATTCCAGCAGCGGATTTTGCCGTCAATCTGAACAGTGGCACGGCCATCGACCTGTTGATCGACGCGAACTCCAATACCTCAAGCGCGAATATCACCTTCCCCGCGGGGAGTTACTCGATTAGCACCGGAGCTTTTACTCCCGGCACATTGAACAAGACTCTTACGGTTGACGGAACTCAAACGATTCCGTTCGGTTCGACATTGAGTGTCAGCGGCCGCGATGATTACAGAATTGAACTTGGCGCAGTAAACAATAGCGGCACGATCCGCTCGACAACGGCGACCTATCGCGGCACTTACCTGACCGGTATATATACCGGCGGTGGCAACGACGTGCTGCTGACTACCGGAAATGCTCCTCCGAGCGGCATCGTCAATTACATCCTTGAAGGCTTCACTCAAGCAAACGAAGCGGGCTTGCATGTCGCCAATGGTGCCAACAATACGGTTTATCGCGTCGCCCTGGGCGAATCGGCCAGCCTCCGGAACGGCGTGATGTTTGTCGAAAACGGTTCGACTGTCACCGTGACGGATCAGTTGATCCATATGAACGGAGCGCAAGGCATCGGCTCGCATCAGGCCGGCATCTCGCTGCGCGGCGGCAGTAAATTCATCATCGACACGGCCGCCACGGTCAACTCGGCTGGCGTCAGCGGGACGAATTTTTATCGTGCGACCTACGGCGGTGATGGTAATGCCAATAACGCCTTTGAAATCAACAACACCGGCCTCGATTTCGGAGCAGCCCACGGGCTCGCGGGCAATAGCTCAACCTTTATCAAACTCGGCGGCTTGAACTTCATTCAGCACGCCAGCTCGAGCGGCACCAGCTTCAGCGTCGATGTGGCTTCTACCTCCGGTCGCAACGGCTATCTAGGCTTCGAAGGTCTCGATCATGGGGTCAGCGGCGCAAGCGCCGGCTGGACCGTGATGGGTGCCGGCGCTAGCACCGATGGCGTGATCAATGTCGTGACGGCTTCGGCAAGTCCCATCGATGGCTTGCGTTTTACCAACAGCCGCTTTGTTGATGTGCAGGGAACCGGCCAACTGAATGTCGCGACCAATGTCACAACCTCGATCGCCAGCGGCAAGACCGTCAGCAAGATCGGCACCGGCAGCATGAATTTCAATGGGGCCGTCAGCGGCACCGGCACGCTCAGCGTTGCCGCCGGCACCGTCGGCATCAACAACGCTTCCTTCTCTCCAAACTTGGCAATACCGTCGGGCACTGTCACGGGCGGAGTGAATACGGGAACGATCAGCACCCTTGGTTCGCTCACTGTGGGTGCGACTGGCACGATGACCCTTAGCCCGGCAAGCACGACGACCAACTGGAACGTCGGCGGCAGCACGACTATTGTCAGCGGCGCGACGATCAATCTAAACATTACCGACACGGCGTTTGATCGGATCAACACCGTGGGGGCGTTGGCGCTGGACAACGGCACCTATACGCTGAACTTTACGAAAAGTGGAGCGGGCACGCCCGGGGGCTGGATCAATCCGGTCATCACCGGTTCGAGCGTCACTGGCGGGTACGGCACCTTTAATGCCTCGGGATTGCCAGTTGGTTACAACTTGAGCGCGAACGGCACTTATGGCAACGGCGTGTTCGTGATCATCGATGCCAATACGCCGACGGAATGGTTCCCCAACGCCAGCGGAATTTGGAGCAGCAATGCCAACTGGATTAAGAACGGCGTAAATCCGACGACTCCGCCGAACGGCGTCGGTCAGGTCGCTCTGTTTGGAAACAATATCACGTCCGCTCAAACGGTGACGCTCGATGCGGCACAGACCCTCGGAACGGCCTATTTCCTCAACAACACCGCCTCATATACGATTGACACCACGACGGCCGCTCTGACGATGCAAGCCTCGAGTGGCAACGCGGCGCTGAATGTCTTCAGCGGCACCCACACCATCTCCGGCAGCCAAGGCGTCATTCTCAATAGCACTACGGAACTCAATGTCTCGGGCGGAGCCAGCTTGGCAATCGCCAATATTTCGGGGAGCAACGCCCTGATTAGTGCGGGGACGGTTGCCATCAGCGGAACGAATACTTACAGCGGGGCGACAACGATCACCTCGGGCACCACGACGTTGACTGGTTCCTTGGCGACTTCCGACATCGCTGTTTCCAATGGAGGAACGTTGAATGTCAATTCTGGAGGAACGTTCACCGCGACCCCCACGGCCACGATCGATGGCACACTGAATTCGACGGTAAGTCTCGGGTTGGCCACAGCCACGGGGAATGGAACGCTCGCGATGGCCGCGGGCACAACGCTTTCGATCGGCAAGGATGGGCAGGTTGATTCAAACCTTACAGCCACGATCACCAGCCCTAGCGCGATCACGCTTCTCAAGACCGGCGATAGCAACATCTATCTCATCTCCAATGCCTTTGTCGGCGGAACATCGCCGACGACAAATTGGTCGGGCAATGCCCAGATCGACGAAGGCATGCTGGTCGTCACGACGATGGAAAATCAATTGCAGGTATCGCGAAACCTGACAGGCAGCGTGTTGGTCAATGCCGGCGGAACGCTCGGTTTCCAACCCACTGGCGGTGGGATCAATACTTTCCAGAACGCCATCAGCGGCAACGGCAAAGTGCGGGTCTTAACCGGATCACAATCCCTGGTCCTCAGCGGAGCGAACACCTATACCGGCGGCACGGAGCTCGAATCAGGCACCGAAGTCAGCGGCAGCTTCAACGGCACCTCTGGCGGCTTGCACGGCAACATCAGCGCTGTCAGCGGCAACCCCATCGCCAAACTGACGTTGAGCAATGCTTCGGGCGTCGGCAACGATTTCACTTACGATGGAACTTTCAATGACGCCGGCGGGTCGTTGCGTGTCAACTTTCACACACCGGGCGGCGTCTTGGCGCCAAACCAGCGCTATGTCACCCTCGGCGGCGTGAACACGATGACCGGAACACTTTCGCTGACCAAGGAAAATACTTCGGACATCGGCGCTTACGTCAGCATCCCTGCGGGGACCGCCACGTTCACCGGAAATCCGACCTTGGCGATCGCCAATGGCACGATTGATTGGACCCAAGCTACCGACGCCAGTTTGAATTCGGTGATCACCAGTTCGGCATCAATTGCGAACATCACGACCCTGACGAATGATGCCGCGGGCCGGTTCATCAAGCGCGGAGCTGGCAACCTGACGCTTGCCAGCAGCAGCAATATTTTTGGCGGCATCCTCCAAGTCGAAGCCGGCACATTAACCGGTTCCCTTCCGACCCTTGGCGGTTCCGGTGCGGTCATTACCAATGCGACCTTCGTCCTCGATGAAGCGGGCAGCGGAACTTTTACGAAAAGCATCTCCGGCTCGGGGCTGTTCACATTTGCCGGCGGCGGCTTCGTCACGCTTAGCGGAACGAATACCCACACCGGCGGAACACGCGTCACGGGCGGTTCGACACTCACGGCGTCCAACAACTCGCTCGGCGGAACAAGCGGCGGATTGATTCTCGACAACGGAACGTTCAACGCCAGCAACGCGATCGCGGCGCGAAGTCTCCTACAAGTCAGCGCCGCGGGCGGTACCATTGATCACAGTGTCAATCAAGTGAGCTTCAATGGAGTCACTGGCTATTCTCTGGCAGGAAATCTCTCGCTCAACGGCTCCTCCACGGGGGCCCTGAATCTCGCCGGCGGGGCCGGTCCCGTCACCGTCGCTCCCGGTTCCACGATCACCGTCAATGGCGGTGCCAAACTGACCATCGATGCCACCGCGGGCAATCCGCTGCAAGACAGCGTCACGCCCGCCAATCGGGTGAATGTCGTCAATGACTCGTCGATTGGCTTCGACGTGACGGCCGGCAGCGCCAGCGTTGGCAATGTCTCGGGCACGGGCGATTCCAATGTTGCCGCGGGCGCGAGCCTGACAGCCAACCATGTCCGACAAAATGCGTTGTCGATCGGGGCCGGGTCGATTGCTACGATCCGCACCAACGGCGGCAACAGCGGCACGAGCACAGTCACGACCCTGAGCATCAACCCGACGGGCAAGCTCGACCTCAATGACAACGACCTGGTCGTCGACAACGGCAACCTCGCCACGTTGACCGCGCAACTCGCCGCGGGCTTGGACATCAACGGCACCTACGGCAACGGATTCGGCATCACCAGCAGCGCGTTCGCCAACGACCCCAACTTCAACACGGTGCTCGGCATCGCGGCGAACGTCGAGTTGGGTTACACCAGCTTCTCCGGTCAAACGGTTGATGCTAACGATGTGCTGATCAAGTACACCTACTATGGCGATGCCGATCTGAATGGCTCGGTCGATACCTCGACCGACTTCGACTTGTACATCACGGGGCTGACAAGCGGCGGCAGCTTGGGCGGCTGGCTATATGGCGACTTTGACTACAGCGGCACGGTTGATTCCTCGACGGACTTCGACTTGTACATCACAGGCCTGACTAGCCAGGGCAGCCCCTTGTTGACCGCCGGCGGCGGCTCGAACCTCGTCCAAGCGGTGCCAGAGCCGAGCACGTTCGTCCTCGGCGGGCTTGCCTTGCTCGGCTTTGCGGGCGTCGGACTGCGAAAGCGGCGCTCGGTTTCAGAAGCTGGAGTTCGTTAATTATTCGATCTTGTGACACGCCTGTGTCTTTGAACAATAATTCCGCCAAGCGGCAGCATTTTACAGCCAATTCAGAAAGCCCTTCGGCAGCGTGTCGAAGGGCTTTCTTTTTCATTTCATTCAGTGTGGCAGAATGAGAATTTGCCACCTGTTGATAATACACTTTCTCACAAAATAGCAGCGCGCTTCCTGGCATCCATTGCGAGATTACGCGATCAAATTCGAGCTAACTAGCTTTGTGCCATAAGGCCCAAGATAGACATCGTGACCATTGAGGTTCACGACAGCTTTGCCGGTGGCTTTGTGATGACGATACTTCGGAACGACGTTGACGAGACGGGGCATGTGAGACCTCTTTTGTGAAGCAAAACGGTAGGCTACCGTTTTGGCATCGGAAAAAGGCCGCACAGCCGAACGTCGGCTGGTAACTCTAAAGTCGTTCCGGCACTGATTTTATCAACACAGCTTTACTAACAATGGGCGGTGGGGGATTCGAACCCGCGACCTACTCGGTGTAAGAGAACCCAGAAAGCCCTGTTTTTGGCCTGTTTTCTCGCAATTTACGGCATCTTAGCAGCATCTACCGTTTTTGCAATTCATGGTATTCTTTTGCGGGCTTTTGCATGGTTTGGCGGTAGTGATTTCTTCTAAAACGGTAGTCGATTCTGGCTTCTATAGTGTCGTTAATCCTGCTCCATAAATCGCATAGCTTCACCTGCAACTCGCCATCGCTCGTATCGTCATCATGTGACCATATTTCTCCGCAGCAAACCAAGCATCACTTCTTTGGTCCAATGCCTGCACTGCGACTTGATTCTCATTCGGGGACTAAGGGCTATCGAAATGATGCAGCAGCCAAGTGCATGGGTGTATCACTCCAAACAGTTCATAGACTTCAGGATTGGCTGCCATAGACGCTAAACCAAAAGTCTGACACCGCTTGAAAGTTTGGTTGCATGTCCACCTCGGGAAGCTGAGCTTCTTTTGCCATCGCCGAAAACGGCTTACTCCATTCTGACGGTGGTGGAGGTAGCGTATTCGGAACTTCATGTGTTTTGCGTTGCTCAAACGTTGCTTTGACCGCAGATCGCAATTCATGCTCATCGGGACGATCAAGCGTTACGAACAGGGAGAGGTCGACCAAATCCTTGGTCCGCGTATTGGGTCGATCTGTCCAAGGCAAGGTGTAGGCATGGAGCTTTTCGGCAAACTGCTGGGCTTTGGGAATCGCCAGAATTTTTGCTGCCTCTACTCCGGCAAATCCCAGATAGTCTTCACCTGTAAGCTCTTCGGGGTCTATTGAGAACACGTCACCGAAGCCGAGATCGAGATGAAACTTCACGAACTCCTTACCAGCAAGTAAAGCCGTCACAGGAAAACGTCCTCCGCCATCGGGGGCACCTTGAAGTTCGCTGCTGGCGGTAGCGATTTGGAACTGGAAATAATCGCCTTGCTCGCGTTCCGCTGCAGCTTGAAGTTGGTCACGAATTTGCTCCATGCGTGTCGCCAAATCATCCGGTCCGGTACGTGCGGAGAGGTCGATGTCTTTGGTTGTGCGAGCTCGGGGGCGGTAGCGTAACTCCATCGCATAGCCACCTTTCAACAGCCATGGCGGATCTTTGATCGCGAACAGCCTTGCAAGCAGCCTTTCAATTGCCACCTTCAATCGAAGATACTGAAATGGAATACCTTGCTCCGCGGCTGTTTTCTTGAGACGAGTTTCCAATGAAACTCGAAAGGCGGCCGCGGTTTGAAATATTTTCCCCATGGGGGAAATTATGGCATGAGTGCCAACGTCCGCGATAGCCGATTATTCGGCGGCAACTTTGCCGCGTTTTCTCGGAGTACCATTTTCCGCACGAGACCTCGGTTTACTGCCTGGGCGATCGCTTGCTGTAGGTGTTCCTCGGAAATCCCTTCATCCGCGGCAACATCAAGGATCGTTCGCAAGGGAGTGGTGACTTGAAATCCCAGCCGTGGCTCGATTTCTGAGGTGCTGGGTTGGTCGCGATGCAAGACAACCCCCCTGGGATTCTTTTTGCGAAACGTTTTTGGAACGGTGAGGTGAATCTTCTTGGGCAAGAGGTCGGTCAGTTCGTGAATCGCAAGCGCCGTTTGATACGAGACGACTGCTTGAAGGTGATCGTTCCGATCCCGACTCCAAAACGCCAGCCGAATTAGATCATCATGTTCCGCGAGCGGGATCTCCTGTAGACGATAGACTCCACTCCCAATCCGTTCAAAGTTGCCGGCTCGTTTGTGATAGTCCAAATGGGGGTAGTCGTAACCGATCTTGGCCGCTTGCTTCGCGGTAAAATAGCCTCCCTGACTCTGCGCGAGCTCGCGGAGTTCATGAAGTGCCACCTTGGTCGGCCGATAGGCCATTTGCACAATCCTTAAAATTATTTGAAGTATTATGCATCATACGATTTATTCGCGGGAAGGCAAGGAATTGCTTGGAAAACCCATCATTTGGCGTTATTTACCCAGTTTTTTCACTTCAGAAGGAGAGTATCACGGCATTTTTCCACCGCCGAAGTCAGGCGGTGTTTCGTACCGGAAATCCCTTTGAGCCAGCATCCAATTATGAAGCGGCTGGACATTCAATACGTTCAGAAGAGCAATAGCTCCATGATCGTCGATCGCCAGCGGCGTGGCCTTGCCGGATAAATCGTGCGGGCTACTTGTCGCCGTGATGTCGATGTGCCGTTGAACCTCAATCGGGCTTTGGCTCGATCTGATTGTCCCAGCTCTTCTTTGCATCGGTAGGGTGATTCGCTTCCCAGAAGACTTTGAGGGCCGCTTCACGGGCTTGCATTTCTTCTTTTGTAGCCCAGGGTCGAGGAGGGCATTCTGTGGGAACTGGCAAGTCCATCCATTTTAATCCATCCCAGTCTGGATCATTCCTCCATTCTTCTTGCACTGACCACAGTAGATGCAGTATCTCTGAGTGCATCAGAGTACCCCCGTTCAACTCCCGTATATCTTTCGAGGTCGGACCTGCTGTTAGGTTCTGATTGTCAATCAGGAAGGCGTTTAGGTAGGTGTACTCAGCGGGTGTCAGGGGTGTGACCATGAGGTTG
>JBGSSS010000151.1:0-15412 GCA_041736895.1 Pirellulales bacterium | reverse complement strand
GCTTCGCATCGCTTCAAACAGGTCCGCGACCTGAAATGCGATCGCTTCGAGTGCCGCGCGGGCGATGTGCGCCTTGGTCGTGCCGCGCGTCAGGCCTATCATCATCCCCCGGGCTTGCGAATCCCAATGCGGCGCGCCGAGGCCGGCAAACGCCGGGACGAACAGCACGCCGCCGCTGTCGGGCACTGTCGCCGCGAGCTTCGCGACGTCAGACGACTTGGCGATAATCCCGAGCCCATCGCGGAGCCACTGCACGACCGCGCCGCCGATGAAGACGCTCCCTTCGAGCGCATATGTCGTTCGTCCGTTGAGGCCGGCGGCGATCGTCGTGAGCAAACGCTGCTTCGACGGCACCGCCTCGGTGCCGATGTTCTGCAGCATGAAACAGCCGGTGCCGTAGGTCGTTTTGATCTGGCCCGGCTGGAAGCAGCGTTGGCCGATGAGGGCCGCCTGCTGGTCGCCGGCGATGCCAGCGATGGGCACATCGCTGCGGCAAAGAAGTTTGACGCTCGCCGTGCCGTAGACTTCGCTCGAGGATCGAATCTCGGGCAGGATCGCTCGGGGGACCTTGAAGATCTTTAGCAGCTCATCGTCCCACGCCGCGCGCTGGATATCGCAAAGCATCGTCCGCGACGCATTCGTTACGTCGGTCACATGCACCTTGCCGCCGGTGAGCTTCCAAAGCAGCCACGAATCGATCGTCCCAAACGCCAGTTCGCCGCGGTCCGCGCGACCCCTTGCGCCAGGAACATTGTCGAGCAGCCACGCGATTTTGGTCGCCGAAAAGTACGCGTCGATGACTAGGCCCGTGCGCGTGCGGATCAGTTCGTCGTGCCCGGCGGCTTTGAGCTCTTCGCACATTGGCGCGGTGCGGCGATCTTGCCAGACGATCGCCGGCGCAATCGGTTCGCCCGTGCGGCGATCCCAGAGGACAGTCGTCTCACGCTGGTTGGTGATGCCGATGCCGGCGAGTTCAGCGGGCGGAATTTTCGCCGTAGCCAAGGCTTCTTCCGCGACGGCATACTGCGCGCGCCAGATTTCCTCGGCGTCGTGCTCAACCCAGCCGGGCTGCGGGTAGTGCTGCTGGAATTCCTGTTGGGCGAGGCCGCGAATCGCGCCGGTTTCGTCAAAGACAATGGCCCGCGCGCTGGTCGTGCCTTCGTCGATTGCGAGAAGAAAAGGCATGGTTGCCCGTTACAATGAAGGAGTGGTCGGTTTGAGCTTGAATAATCCTGAAAAGAAACAAATTCCAGAAAGTAACGCTGTCCAGCCATTTACCATTCTTATTTGGTAAGAGCCATCGCTATTGAGTTCTCGCAGGCCAAACGACACAAGAAAGAGGCTAAGAAAGGTAATGCCCAAAATTATGCGTCTATTCATGTTGAACTCAAAATGAGAAGTTGTCGCATCCAGGTTCAAAGTTGATTTTTAAGTATGTGCAACTGTTTTGTTAACGTATTTATCACGCATTATTCATGTTGCTTCTCCAACTCGCTGATCTTATCCAACCGCCGCGCGTGGCGGCCGCCTTCGAATTCGGTTTTGAGCCAGATTTCAACCATGCGGTCGATCAGGCGTTCGCCCAGCATGTCGGCCGAGAGGCACAGCACATTCAAGTCGTTGTGCCGGCGGCTCATTTCGGCCGTCAGGTCGTCGTGGCACGGAGCCGCGCGGATGCCGGAGAACTTGTTCGCGGCGATCGCCATGCCGATCCCCGTGCCGCAGATCAATATCCCGCGCTCGGCTTTCCCCTCGCTGACCGCGCTGGCGACATGCGCGGCGACGTCGGGGTAGTCGATGCTGCATTCGGCATCGGTCCCTTCGTTGACCGCTTCATGGCCAAGCTTCTCGATGAGCTCGAGGATCTTGCCTTTGACTTGTTGTCCGCGATGGTCGCTGCCGACGATGACTTTCATCTGATGCTCTCGAACTGGGAACTGATTGCTTGGAGCAACTTGTTACTCTTGGAAAAACAAATACTCCAAGGGAGTAAATCCCTTGGCTTTCATCATATTATTGCGTTTGTCCTGAAGCACCGGGCAGCGGCAAATCGCGGAGCCGCTGTTCCAATTCCGTTGTAATCTGTTCGGCACACTTGCGATAGTATTCCACCGGCCCCCCGATCGGATCGGCGATGTCGCGGTTGTCTAACGACAAGGTAAAGGTCCGGCTGCCCGCCTCGGGCCATTGATCCAAAATCGCCTGGCGATGCGAGCGGGTCATCGTCCAAATCACATCGGCGTGCTTGATTAGTTGTTCGGTGACAGGCTGGCTTTCATGGGCCGAAAGATCGATGCCCAAGGGCTTCAGAACCTGCACCCCTTCGGGGCTCGCCGCGCTGCCGAGATTCGCCGCGATGCCGGCGGAGAGGACCAGCACGCCGCGGTCTTGCAACTCTTCCGAGGTGCATTTCAGACGCTCCGCGATCATCTTGCGCGCGATCCCTTCGGCCATGGGACTGCGGCAGGTGTTGCCCGTGCAAACTAGGAGGATCATCATCGCCGATAACCTTTTGAGGGTTTTCTCGCCCACCACCCCGGCCCGCAGCATCGTCAACTTGTCGGTGACGCGGACCACACTCGAGGCTTGGCCAAAACGGCTGCGGCCATCGTCCAAATAGAGCTTCACGTCGTCGCCGAGCGCCTTGACCGCGTCTTGCGCTGTCATCGATTCCGGTTCGCCCGAGCGGTTCGCGCTGGTGAGTGCGATCGGGCCGGCGAGCATGCGGAGGGTTTCTGTGATCATGGGATGCCCCGGCACGCGAATGCCTAGCTCGCCCTGCGGGACAAATTCGGCTTGCACGGACGCGGGGAGCATTCGCAGCAGACTATGCGGATGCTTGTCTTCGCACACGAGCGTGATCGGACCGGGCCAACAGCGCCGCGCCATGCGCAGCGCGAGCGGCGGCATCGCGGGCAGGTAATCGAGTGCGTCGTCGACACTCTTGAGCGCAAGTGTCAGCGGTTTCTGCCCCGGCTGACGATGCTTGACCCGCAGAAGTTTTTGAATGCCCTCTTCGCTCAGCGCACAAGCCGCGAGCGCATAAACGGTCTCGGTGGGAAAGACCACGAGGTTGCCTTCGTGCAAGGCCTGCACCGCACGATGCACGACATCCCGCATGTCATCGGCGGCGCGGATATCGATCACGAGCGGGGGCATGGCAATAAACGATCACTCCCCGCCTGACAGTTCAAGAAAGGAGGGAGCTTCGTTACGGGGAGTGCAACAAGGATCAAAACGCGTGGCTGGATGAGACAAAATTTGGGGCAATGACAGCCGGGGGTACACAAGTTCTAGCGCAAGTTTCTGCCATGTCCTCATCCAGAATCATGAGAATCCTATTTTATACGGGTTTCTGACAAAAAGACAGCTTGGCAATAATCGGCGAATTCCCGCTTGACAACGACCCAACAGATGATATTTTGATTAATCAAAACTATAGTTTTGTCATTAAAAAATCTTCTTTTGGAGTCGCAGAAATATGCCCTTTCTCTTATCCCGCCGAGCTTTCACGCTCGTCGAACTGTTGGTCGTCATCGCGATCATGGGTATCCTGCTCTCCCTGTTATTGCCGGCGGTGCAGGCAGCGCGCCTGGCGGCGATGCGGACGCAAAGTCTGAACAATCTGAAGCAACAGGGTCTGGCGTTTCTCAATTATCACGATAGCAGGCGGCACTTGCCCGCTGGCTATGAGTCGAATGTCACTGACCCCGGCGCGAACAGTTCGAGTTGGGATGCGCCGCCGGGTTGGGCTTGGGGCGCGCGGCTGTTGCCGTACCTGGAAGAGGCTCCGCTGGCCAAAAGGATTCGCTGGGAGTTGCCGGCTTGGCACGCGCAGAACCGCGAACCGACGCTCGCGGCGATCGCCGTGTTTCTGAATCCCGCCGCACCCAACAACGAGCGTGAAGTCGCGATTCTCAACGGCGCGAAGGCCGAACTTTGCCGCTGGGGTCAATCGCACTACGTCGGCAATGTCGGGCAGGATGAACCGTGGGGTTATAAACCGGGCGTCAAGGATTGGAAGCCCTACTCTACCGGTCCGCTCTATCGCAATTCGCGCGTCCGGCTGGCTCAAGTCACCGACGGCACGAGCAAGAGTGTCATCGTCGGCGAGCACACGTCAATCAGCAACAAGACCTGGGTCGGTGTGCATCCCGACGCCGAAGTTTGCGCCATCGATGAAAAACTGTATCCGTTTACTGAGTGCGACGGGGCCGCAACCTTGGTGCTCTGCCACAGCGGACCCGCGGCAGCTGAACCGGGTGTTGTTCATCCTCCGAGCTTCCCGACATGCCATGTTTGTCAGATGTACTCCCCGTGGGACGGAGGTCATGTGCTGATGGTCGATGGCAGCGCGCATTTTATTCGCGGGGACATCGACCTCACGACGTGGGCCGCGCTATCGAGCATCCGTTCCGGCGATTCAGCCGGTTCGTGGGAATAACAACCCGACGCGACAGTTTTGAAGTTGCGCAATTTTACGATTAGCCCCCCGTCAATGACGGGGGGAAGCAAGCTTCGCATGAAGCGCGGCTTGATTTTCGTAGAAGACATCGCGCTTGGGAATTGGCGTTTGCATGCTCGCGTAGCGGGTTCCCCCCGGTCATTGACCGGGGGCTAATAAGATGACACATAGCGGCAACGATAACGATGCTTTTCGCAAATCTCTCTTCCATATTTTCATTTTTTCCTGCCATGCCTGCATCCTCTGAAGCTGAAAATCGTTCCGCCAATCGCGCTATCCTGGGCGGAATCTTAATGCTGCTCTTACTCACCGTGGGCGTGCGGTGGTGGCTGAATCGCAAGATTTATCCGCCAGTGTCGAGCGGGACGTCTCTGGTGTTGATCAAGCAGCTTTACACGGCTTGCAACACCAAGAATTTGTCGCTGTTGGAGAAATTCGAGCAGCGTTTGGAGCGCGAACAACAGCAAGGCCAAGTCAGCCCCGAGGAAGCGAGCCACTTCCGCGAAATCTGCAGCCTCGCCCGCGAAGGCGAATGGGAAACGGCGTCGAAAAGCGCGTTTCGTTTCGCCCGCGATCAACGCACGGATCTTTGAACCAGCATTGGTCGCAGGGTATCGATGCTAGCAGGTTTGCGCTTGGCCGTAGCGGCCAAATCGCGTACAGTCTGACCCTCTTGGCGGGCCAAGGATTGGCTTCGCCAGCGCTCCGGCAGCGATTCCGCTTGCGTTTAGCATGGCAGCCCGACTCGTTCAAGGATGAACCGTGATAGCGAACAATTTTCAGATGGCCGTGCGCGGCGGCATCATGGTCGTGACGATGGTCGCGATCCCCTTGTTGGCGATCTTCGGCAAGCAGATTCCCGAATTGATCCAGGGCATCTACCGCGGCAACACCAAGGCCGATCAATGGCAAGCACGGCCGACACAGCCCGGCGCGGCACTCGCCAACAACAGCACGGCGAATGGACTGGCCGCGCAACAATCGCGGCCGGATTTGCAATCGGCACCGGCGTTTCAACCGAACGCCGTGGGAAGCTTGAATCCAGCAAATAGCTCCGCGCCCAAGTTCGAGCCGCCGGCATTAGCCACCAATGCATTTCAGTCGGCGCAGCCCTTGCAGCTAAGCCCGGCAATCAACAATAGCCCGAGCAATTACACGCTTAATCCCGCACGGAGCAACAATCTAGCGAGCAACAATCTGGGCCAAGCCCTGCCGCCGAGCACGCTGCGTGATTCGGCCGTGAGTCCCGCGGCAAATCACACGGCACCGGCCGCAGACTTGAACGGCACGGCATTTCAACAAGGCCAACAACGGCTGCGTGACCTGGGCGTCCATTTCTTTCGCCTCGAAACGACGGGCGAAGCCACCGAACGCTACCGTGCCGAATGCGAACTGCGAACGGCCACCAACGCGCCGGCGATGAAATTCAGCTCGATCAATGATGATCCGCTCGCGGCGCTGAACGACATCATCGGGCAAGTCGAACGGACGCGCGGCGGGCGCGGGCCGGAGCTGCAGGCGCAGCGCGGGATGTTGCGCTAGGTTGAAGTGCCAATGGCCGACTCGCCAAAGTCAATGTCACCGTCAACTTCGATTGCAAAGGGATCATGCCAGCGGGGCATGAGCCAGCGCCATAAGCCGAATACGAGCAAGTGCCAGGCGAAACAGAGCGAATAAATCATGCCTTGCCCAGCTTCATAGCAAGTCCAGAACACAAAGCCGTGTATAAAAATTACGCTAAACCAGGGCATCACCCAACGGAAAATTGGCCGCCACCAGGACCGTTCTTGCGTCATCCCAAAATCATGCCGAATGTCCCACGCCATCAGCAACTGGATCAGACAAAAATCGGCCAGCAGCCACAAGCCGCCGATCCACGGCAAGTCGCCAAGTGCCAGTCGC
Source organism: Pirellulales bacterium (assembly GCA_041736895.1). Taxonomy (GTDB): domain Bacteria; phylum Planctomycetota; class Planctomycetia; order Pirellulales; family JALHPA01; genus JANRLT01. The sequence continues at coordinate 9,045 of JBGSSS010000151.1, read as the reverse complement.
CCGCTTAACGCCAATAGCGGTAAAACCAAAAGCAACATGAAGGCCAAATAGCCGATCCCGATGCGCGTCCAATACTTCGACCAAAAGCGATCTTCCGGTTTGGTGAATTCTGTGTCAGCCGAGGGGGGAAACAATCGCTCAATGTCTTCTTCCGTTGGCTGGGCGTGACAGAATATCGCCGGACCAGCTTCCGTGAACGGCAAGTCCCCAATGTTGAGCAGCCGCTGGCGGGGGATACGTTCTTCAAGCGCTTGTCCCCTCTTGTTGTTCGGGAATTCCAGCAGCATCGCCCGGCCGTACTCTTCGTCGAGCAAGTCGCGAAACCATTCTTGCCCCTGGGCGCGTGGATTCTCCAGCAGCGGTGAAGCACTGGAAAGCGGCCGCAGCGACGCCGGTTCTGCATCCAGCCACCAGTGCTGGCCGGTATGCAGGTTCCGCAAGAAAGTGCCAGTGCCGCGTTCGATCATAGTGACCAACGCCTCACCCTCAATGACTCGGCTGCGGCGGCGCAAGCTTTCGCGTTGTTCCCAAAGTTGGCGTTGCTGCCGATTGTGCTCCACATGAAATTGGTTCATCCTCCGCGAGGGAATCGTTAGGAGTCCATATAGAAAGTACGGCAGACCCAAAACGAGATGCGCGGCCATCACGAATGGCAAGAGGAGCCGTTCCGGCCAAGTGAATGAACCGGGAAAAAAATCCAATGGAAAACGCAGCACGCGTTGCATTTCGTGCAATCCCAAAGGTATTGAGGTTTACTCGTAATGATACCGCGCTTGAAGGAACTCAACTCGGTTTTCTTTGACGATGTAAAGGAGACGATGTTCTTGGGTCAAGCGGCGGGACCATGTGCCGCTTAGTTGATTTTTTAATGCTTCAGGCTTGCCTATCCCACGAAATGGATCGCGCATTGTATGCTCGATGAGTTCAATTAAGCGCAGAGCGATCCGTCTGTCGGTTTGGATCCAGTAACGAAAGTCCGCGAGACATTCGGCGTGTATAAACAACTCGCGCGGCGGCTTATTTTTTGCCATCGCGATTCAACTCCGCTTTCAAATCATCCAGTGTCGTTGGCGGAATGTTTTTTGATTTGGCTCGATTCAATGCGCGAAAAATTCGCTTGGCGTTTGCTGGTGAACGTAGCAAGTGGGCTGTTTCCAGCAATCCTGCTAGCTCAGATGCCGCGACAAGAGCGACATCCTCGTGGCCGCGTCGCTGGATTAGAGCGATCTCACGGTCATTCACGACTTGTTCAAGCAATGATGCTAGGTTTTCTCGCGCTTGACTGTATGTCGTCTGGATCATGATTTTCTCCTTGACCTAATTGTACAGCATTGCTGGACAGAAGTCGAATTTTTCCAAAAGAAAGCCCCGGACTTGCGTCCGGGGCTTTGTGTTTGCGATAGATCGTTCGCTGTTGTGGAGCGTTATTGTCGCACTTCCTAACGCTACGCGCCTACAAAAACGGCCCCCACAGAAACGCTCCTCTGCGGGTCGCCGCTAAACGGTTCGGCTTAGAGTCCTGCAACCACCAGATCGCCGATTTCCTTCGTGCCGTAGCCCATCTTGCCGGCGGCTTGCGATTTCATCTTGGTGCCGGTGACGCTGTAGACCGATTTCATGATCCGCTCGGCGGCCTTCGCTTGACCGCTGTGCTCTAGCAGCATCGCCATCGCGTTGATCGCGGCGATGGGGTTGATCACATTTTGGCCCGTGTATTTCGGGGCCGAACCGCCCATTGGTTCGTACATGCTGACGCCGCCTTTGTCGGGATTCATGTTCCCGCCGGCCGCGACGCCGAGGCCGCCTTGGACGATTGCCGAGAGATCGGTGATGATGTCGCCAAACATGTTCGTGGTCACGATGACATCGTAGTATTCCGGCGACTTGACGATCCACATGCAGCACGCGTCGACGTGGTTGTAGTCCGCCTTCACATCCGGATATTCCTTGGCGATTTCCTGGAACGAACGCCACCAGAGATCGTGCCCGTAGGTCAACACATTCGTCTTGGCGACCAGCGTCAGCATCTTCCCCTTGGGATTGTTGCGCTTGCGCGTGTACTCGAACGCCCAGCGGATGCAGCGGTCGCAGCCCTTGCGCGTGTAGACGGCCGTTTGCTGCGCGACTTCGTCGGGTGTGTTCTTCTTCAAGAACCCGCCGATGCCGGCGTAGAGGTCTTCGGTGTTCTCGCGGACGACGACAAAGTCGATGTCCTCGGGCTTCTTATTCGCCAGCGGCGTTTCGACGCCCGGGAAGAGCTTCACAGGACGCAGGTTGATGTACTGATCAAGTTGAAAGCGCAGCTCGAGCAGCAAACCCTTCTCCAAGATGCCGGGCTTCACATCAGGGTGTCCGACGGCGCCGAGGTAGATCGCGTCGAACTTGCGGAGTTCATCCGCGCCGCCGGCGGGCAGCGTCTCGCCGGTCTTGAGATACCGCTCGCCGCCCCAGTCGAACATCTTGGTCGTGTACTCGAATTTTTCGAGCTTCGCGATGGCTTCGAGAACCTTGAGCGCTTCGGCAGTAACTTCGGGCCCGGTGCCGTCCCCGGGGATTACGGCCAGATTGAGTTTGGACATTGTTGAGGAGGACAGGAGACAGGGATCAGGATGACAGGAAATGTAAGCAGGATACGCACCCGTTTAGCGGCGACGCGAAGCGGAGCGTTTTGCAAGCAACTAGAAGAGGCAATTTTAACAAGCGGGGAATTGAGCAGATAGGACTCACACAAATTCCATTCAACAAAAAACGCCGCAGGAAATTCCTGCGGCGCACTTGAATGCTCCCAGGGGATGAACCCCTGGGCTTTGGTTTTCGTTAGAAGACTTAGTCTTTGTCTTTGTCTTCGCCGATCGTCGGGGCCGACATGCCCGGAGCTGGGCCGGTATCGGCGACGGCGACCGCATCGGGGATGTCGGATTCGCCTTCGCCGGTGGCTGCTTCATCGACCGCTTCGGTTTCGAAGGCCGGCGAGACGAACGGGATTTCCTTAAACTCGGCCTTGCTGAGGACCAGGTCGATTGCCTTGCGTTCGATGATTTGGTTCCGCAAGATGTCCATCTGGTCGCGCTTCTCGAGCGAAGCCCGGACGCGGCGAGGGCTTTCACCCGTCTGCTGCGCGATCAGCCGAATTTCTTCGTTGTAATCTTCCGGTTCGTCGGTGATCTTTTCGTCTTCGGCGAGCCGTTCGAGGATAAAGTGTTCTTTCAAGGCGACGGCCGTGGTCGCCAGCGTGTTGTGACGCAGATCGTTGGCGTGCATGTTGATGACTTCATCGGCGAAGCCGCTGCGCTGCAGTTCCATGACGCGACGTTGGAGTTCGCGGCCGCTTTGACGGCGGAGCAGATCCGGCGGCAGATCCCAATTCGCGCCGGCGGTCAGCGCCTTGGTGATTTGTTCGCGGGCCTTTTGGCGTTGGTGGTAGCCGAGCTGGCGATTGAGTTCTTCTTTGACGAAGTCGCGGAGTTCGCCTTCGTTCTTAAAGTCGCCGATCTCGGTCAGGAACTGTTGATTCAGTTCCGGCATGTCGAGCTTTTTGAGATCGACTACTTCGAATTCGGCCGTGATCGTTTGACCGCGGAGTGCTTCGTTGGGAGCATCCGCACTAATCGCGGCCGTCGCCGAGCGGGTTTCGCCGATCTTGACGCCGACAAGCTGCTTGCCGAAATCGACAATCTTGCCATCGCGGAAGCTCAGTTCCTTACGGATGCAAAGTTGTTGCTCGGCCAGCTTCGAGACTTCGACGCCTTCGGCGTTCTTGAACGTGATGTTGGTCGTGATGTAGTCGCCGAGTTCCGCTGCGCCTTCATGCGGCACCAAGCGGCCATGGCGGCGAAGAATTTGCTTGATCTGTTGATCAACGTCCGACGCGGAAAATTCGCGGACTGGCTTTTCGACCGTCAGGCCCTTCCAATTCGGCATGTCAAACTCAGGGCGAACTTCGATCTTGTATTCAAACGTCAGCGGGCCGCTTTCGGGCAACTGCACCGACTCGATATCGAGATCCGGTTCGCTGATCGCCGAGAGCTTGGCTTCTTCGGTCGCTTGGCCGATGCTGGCCATCAGGACCTGGCCCTTGACCTGGTCAGCGACTTCCTTGCGAAAGCGCGATTCGACGAGCTTGCGCGGAGCCTTACCAACGCGGAACCCTGGCACGGCCGCGCGAGGAATCATCTCGCCAAAGGCCATGTCGTAATACTTTTGAATGTCTTCTTGAGGCACGGTCACCGTGACACGGCGTTCGCAGGAGCCGAGCGATTGAATCTTGACGTCGAGATTCATCCGCTCTGGGGCGTCTTCGGCTTTTACTTCATCACTCGTGCTGACATCGGTGGACATAGTCGAACTCAACAATAAACAACAGTAAGAGGGGAATTTGCCTGCAGCAAAAAACAAATCCGGGTGCCGGGACCGAGAAAAATCGATGTGAGAATCGGCGATTCCGATAGCACTTGCCGTGCCTCGGTTCTCGCCCGTCTCCCCTCGATCACGCGATGCACGCTTGACCCGGAAAAGAAATCACTACAAGAGAAAAGCGGGTGATGGGGTTCGAACCCACGACAGCCACGTTGGCAACGTGACGCTCTACCACTGAGCTACACCCGCGGAGTCCGCGAGGAAAACACTTGTTTTCCTAGTGGGACTTCACATTTTAGACTGTCAGTTGCTAGTTGTAAAGGATTGCCGATACTCATATTTTTCGCAGAAAAGAACAGTATTCCGTTGGCAATAGTCGCCGCCTCTTTTGTTTTCGACAAATAGGTCATTTTGCGGTTCACCAGCCAACGGATTCGCATTCAACGGCAGGGATGGCGGATGACTTGGATCGCGGGGAGAATGGGAGTGCCGGTTTGAGCAGAGTTTTCAATCACGTACTTTAATGGGGAGGATTGAGTATGCGCGCGTTATTGTTGCTTGCATCTTCGATAGCTTGTTTAGTATCTGGCATTTCCATCCAAGGGGCCGAGCCGCCGCAGCCTCTGACACCACCTCCTAGCTTTGGCCCCGCCCCAGGACAACCGCAACTCCTTTCCCCTCTTGATGCGCCGCGCCCTCCGATCCCAGTGCAACAACCGGATCAAGTGCCAGCGCCCGTTCCTATGCCGCTGCCGCAACCTGATCTTAGCGGAGGATTTCAGCAGCCCGGTTTTAATCAGCCAACTGAGGCGCAAATGATGGAGAGGATGCGACAAGCCGAAGCTGCTGAGGAGAAGGCCGGGCCGAAGTTTGCAGCGCCGGGAGATGACGAACTGCGAAAACTCCAGATTGCCAAGTACAACGCGGCCTTCGCGGAGGTGAGGTCCGTGGATGCCGCCTATAAAAATGGTACAGTCACATTTGATCTCATTTACGAAGCACAGAAACGTCTGTTGCAGGCCGAGTTGGAACTAAGCGATAAGCCGGCAGATCAGATTGCCGCCCATGAACGTCGCGTCGAATTGACGAAACAAGCCGAGGCGCGAGTCATATCGCTCTACCACTCCGCATCTAAAGGCGGAGAATCAGACAAATACTATCAAGCCAAGTTCCAACGGCTCGATGCGGAAATCCAACTGTTGCGCGCGAAGCGAAAAGCGGGGTTAGCAAAGTAGACCATTGGCGGTCGCTTCACCCTCCTAACGTCAACAAAGACAATCGCCGCACTCCCTTGCTTACGCCGCGGGCTACTAAAACGCAGCCGTAATGGGATAGGCTCTTAGTCCGCCGTCAGCTTCACCGGGTAGCCCAGCGCCCGCTGCAGCGTGAGTTGGGCCGAGTTGTAGTCGATCACCGAACGAAGGTACGTCCGTTGCGCGGTGTCGAGCGCGTTGTTGGCTTGCAGCATCTCGATGGGGAGGCCTTGCACGGCGCGGATCCGCTCCCAGTTCTTCGTGCGCGACGATTCGGCCGCGCGCCAGCCTTGCTCGGCCAGGCTCAGCATCCGCGCGCGGACTTGGACTTGCGCATGGGCTTCGACGACTTCGCGGGCGACCTGATCGAGGGCCTCCATTTGGCGCAGTTGCTGTTGCCGCAAGACGGAGTTCGCTTCGCGCTGTGCCGCACGATCGCCGTGGCCAAAGTTGCGCATTTCCCAGTACGCCAGCGCGTCGACATCCAAGCGATCCTCTGACCCGGCCAGATCGCTCCCCACGCCGGAACCGAGGCCGCCGTAGCTAGCGCCGAGCATGACGCTGGGAATGAGCGGCGCGTACTTTTCACGCTTCAAGCGCTGCACCGCTTCGCCAACTAAGTACCGTTGCTCCATGAGTTCAGGACGCTGCGCAAGCCCCATTGCGGTGAGTTCGCGGACCGGTGTGTCGAGCGTAACAAATTCCAGCGGCACGACGGTAGGTTCGGCGGGGAACAATGGCGTGTTCGCATCAAGGCGTAAGAGCTGCGCTAGCCGCGCCCCGGCAACGCGCAGGCCCTCTTCGCCGCGCAGCACTTCGATTTGCCGCTGTGCCAGTTCGGCCGCCGCGCGATCGGCATCCGCCGCCGCGCCTTGACCGACTTTGGCGAAATTCGCGGAGAGCTCGGCTAGTTCTTGCGCTTGCAGCAGCGTCGCTTTGGCAATCGCCACTTCCTGTGCCGCGCGTTGCAATTCTTGATACGCCAAGCTGACTTGCAGCAGCGTATTGTTGCGCACGGCCGTGGCCGCATTGGTGCGCGCGCCGACGACTTGCTTCGCCGCCAAGGGTTGGAACAGCGCGTCGGTCAAATGAAACTGCGCCAAGATTCCCGGCACCATCGGCGCTCCGGCGCCAAAGACTCCGGCCCCCGCGCCGGCATAAAACGCCCCGCGGCTCGTGTTGAACTGATTGCCGACGACGTCCTGAATCGCCCCTTCGTGGCGGTTGTAATTCAACCCGCCGCGCAGCGAGGGCAAGCACAGCGCTTCGGCGCGCTGCTGCCGCGCGAGCGCCTGGTCGACTTGCCAACGCGCTATGCCGACTTGCAAATTGTCCGCATCGGCCAGGCGCAACGCCGTGGGGAGATCGATCAGATTTGGTTCGCTGCCCTGCGCGGTGAAAAGCGTGCCGCTGGCTTTGGGAGTAGCGATCGCTTCGCTGGCGATCACCTCGGGCAGCGGCGGCAACGGTGCGAGTGCGGGGCCTTGAAACGAGACCGGTTGTACGTTCGAGGCCGGGCTTCTTTCCGGGCCGGGATTCGCTGGCTTGGCCGCATTTGCAACCGTCGCCGCAGAGGCCGGAACTCGCGCTGGCTTTGCGGCGCAGCCATGCAGCGCCGGCAGCACGGCGAGGATCACTCGCGCTGCCACACCCGACCACGATGAGCGGTTGAAATCGAATAACATTTCGCGAGAGTTCGAGTACAAGGTGCCAAGCACTGCGCCGTTCAAAGCAGAGTGCCGCTTTTGGCAGTTAGCTAACTTGTGTATCGAATCGCGGTGATATGTATTCTCGTGCTAGCACGGAAAGTGCCGGTTCATCTAGTCAGTGAAACCTTGCTGGCAAGTTTTTTTGCTAGCAAGTTGCCGGCTATTTCGCGGCTGCGGGAATCGCTTCGGCCGGCTGGCCGACGGTGTAATTGCTGAGGTTCTTGGGAATGATTTGATCCGTCTTTTTGACGCCTTCGAGAATCTCGACTTCGTTGCCGGCACGCAGTCCCAACTCGACGGGTAGCTTCGCGATGACGCCGCCTTGGATGCCCAGGCAGTAGGTCTTGCCCCCCTCGGCGGCCACGGCGCTGACCGGTAGCACCAGACACTTCTCGCGTTCGGCCACGGTGATCAGCGCGTGGGCAAACAACCCGGGCTTCAATTTGCCCTCGGTGTTCGGCAGTTCGATTTCGGCGCGCAGTGTTCGTGTATTGGTGTCGAGCGCCGCGGCGACGCGGGTCACTTTGTCCGTCAGCGTCATGTTCCCCAGCGCCGGAAACCGAATCGTCAGCGGATCGCCGGGCGATAAAAAGCCCGACTCGGATTCCGGCACATCGACCGTGACGCGCAGCCGATCCGTTTGCACGATGGTCAGGAGCGGCTTGCCCGAGTTGGCGCTGGCGGCCGAGACCAAGTGGCCCGGGTCCACGGCGCGCTGGGCGATGGCGCCGTCGAAGGGAGCGCGGAGTTCGGTGTAGGCGAGCATGGCTTTGGCCAGGTCGAGGTCCGCGGCGACGACGGCCTGTTTGGCTTCGGCGGCGCGCTTGTCAGCTTGCGCGGAGGCGGCCTTGGCCTTGGCCTCGTCGATCAGCGCCGTGCCGGTTTTGGCTTTCGCTTCGGCCGCGCTGACGTTTGCCTCGGCGGCTTGAAAATGGCCGAGTGCTTCATCGCGGACTTTGTTCGGGACCGAATTCGTCGCGACCAATTGCGTCATCCGGTCGAGTTCACTCTTGGTGCGGGTCAACTCGGCCTTGGCTTTGGCAACAAACGCCGCCAGTTCTTCGGTCTGCGCGGCGGCCGTCTTTTCCATCGCTGCCGCGACATCGATCGCCGCTCGGGCTTGATCGAGAGCAGCCTCAGCTTGTTTGACGAGCGATTCTTTTTGTTTGAAGTCCGCCACGAGTTCGGGACTCGAGATCGTGAGCAAGACCGTGCCCGCTTTCACGACTTGGCCGATCTCGACAGGGACCTTGTCAACGTAGCCGCCGATTTTGGCGTAGAGCGGCGCGATGGCGTACGCCTCGACTTGCGCCGGCTGCTCGACCGTACGCTGCAACGCTTTCTCTGCCGGTTGAATCGTGGCGATGCGCAGGGTGGCCGGGGGTTGGCCGAAAGCAGTTCCAAATTCGAAACCAACGATCACCACACAGCAGAGCGTGCGTATGAGTCCCATCAATAGAGTATTCGTCAACATTGTCGGCATGCAGGTAAAAGTTTCGAATAAAAGATTGCTCGTGCGTCTCGGCGAGCATTGTTGTTAATGGGGCGAATCTTGAGCAAGGTTGGCTTCATAATACCGGCTCGTCGGATCTTCGGGATGGAGCGAGGCATTGCGGACGGTTCCCCACCCGCGGAACACGGCGTACGCCGCGGGCAAGATGAACAGCGTCGCCAACGTCGCGGCGAATAGCCCGCCGATGACGGCGCGTCCCAGCGGCGCGGCTTGC